>NZ_DBMALT010000046.1:0-19493 GCF_057870745.1 Parasutterella sp.
CTCTCCGCTTTATGGAGATCCGTTAATGAAGCGCCCATTGCGGTACCGCACGATGGGTGCTGTGAGAGAGGGGCGGGGAAACCCGTCCCCCTACTCGATTGCGGCAATGAAACAACACATGCCGTGAAGTGATGATACTTAAAACGAAAGTTCTAGGTAAAAACCCTTTATTTATCGACAATTCAGAAAATTTTTCTAGAGAATTTTCATGAACTGTGCTACCTTAGTCCACGTTTGAGCAGTACCGATTCCCATGCAAATAAACAATTTGTTACGATACTGCCTGTAGCCACTCAATCGTATGACCACGGTCTTCGGACTGACGAAAGAGGGCGGTTTTTTGAGACTTCTCATTATTCAAAACAGGAGCAACAATGACTCGTATTGAGCACGATTTTATTGGCGACTTAGAAGTTCCGGCTAATGCCTACTACGGCGTTCAGTCTCTTCGCGGTAAAGAAAACTTCTTCATCACTGAAGAAAAGAACAACCAGGAAATCTACTTCATCATCGCTTTTGCTTATGTCAAAAAAGCAGCTGCTATGGCGAACAAAGAACTCGGCGTTGTTAAACCCGAAGTTGCCGACGCAATGATCTGGGCATGCGACCAGCTCATCAACAACACCGAAAAATATCGCGACCAGTTCATCACTGACTGGCTGCAGGGCGGTGCCGGTACCTCCACCAACATGAATGCCAACGAAGTCATCTCCAACCTTGCTATCGAACATCTCGGCGGCAAGCTTGGCGATTACTCCATCGTTAACCCGAACAACGATGCTAACTTCGGTCAGTCCACAAACGACACATATCCGACCGCTATCCATCTGAGCTGCATCCTCCGCTCCAACGTCCTTATCAAGGCCGCTGAAGAACTCCGCGACGCACTCTATGCCAAAGCTAAAGAATTCGATCAGACTCTGAAGATGGGCCGTACCCACCTCCAGGACGCTGTCCCGATGACTCTGGGTCAGGAATTCCACGGCTGGGGCTTCACCATCAATGACGAAATTGAAAACCTGCGCGCTGCCCAGGAACACCTCAAGATCGTCAACCTCGGCGCTACCGCTATCGGTACTACTGTTACGGCTGCTCCGGGATATCCTGAACTTGCTGTTAAGAACCTTGCCGAACTGACCGGCATCGACTTCAAGAACAGTGAAGACCTGATCGCTGCTACTAGCGACTGCGGCGCTTACATGACTCTGTCCTCCGCTATCAAGGGCTTGGCTGTCAAGATGACTAAGGTTTGCAACGACATTCGTCTGCTTGCCTCCGGTCCTCGCTGCGGCCTGAAGGAAATCAACCTTCCTCAGCTCCAGCCGGGTTCTTCCATCATGCCGGGTAAAGTCAATCCGGTTGCTGCTGAAGTTGCCAACCAGGCCAGCTTCCTTGCTATCGGTCTCGACACAACAGTGATGCTTGCCGCTTCTGCCGGCCAGCTCGAACTGAACGTTATGGAACCGGTGATCACTTTCGCTCTGTACACACAGATGAAAGTTATGACCAACGCATGCGACACACTGCGTACAAAACTGGTTGAAGGCGTTACCGCCAACACCGAACGCTGCAAAGACTATGTCATGAACTCCATCGGTATCGTTACACTCCTGAAGCCGCATTTCGGCTACCAGAAGTGCGCCGCTATCGCTAAGGAAGGCTACACAACCGGCAAGTCTCTGCATCAGATCGTTGTTGATGAACAGCACCTGATGACTCAGGCTGAATGGGATGCCACATTCAATACTCAGAACTTGATTCATCCGAAATTCGTCAAGTAATTGAGTTCAAGATTTCGGCAGCGGAATCCGCTGCCGAATTTTCAGCGCTCGGAGCAGGTTAAAAAAACATGTTCTTGCTCCGATTCAAGGGTCTTTGGCGACCCGTCAATAATTAACTAAGCCAACATCTCGGGGAGTACGGTTAACCGCGTACTTTCTTTCGGAGGATTTATGGATATCATGGTTATTCTTCAGATTATCGTTCTGCTCGGCGCGATCTTTGTCGGTGTGCGTCTCGGCGGTATCGGTATCGGCTACGCCGGCGGTGCCGGTGTTCTCATTCTCGGTCTGTGTTTAGGCATGAAGCCGGGTAACATTCCTTGGGACGTGATCCTGATCATTGCATCCGTGATCTCGGCCATTTCCGCCATGCAGCTCGCAGGCGGCTTGGACTACCTTGTTTACATCGCTGAAAAGATTCTCTACAAGAATCCTAAATACATCAACTATCTGGCTCCGCTGGTTACCTATGTTCTGACGATTTTCGCCGGTACAGGTCACACCGCTTTCTCGATGATCCCGGTTATCGTTGAAGTTGCTAAAGGCCAGAACATCCGCCCGAGCGTTCCGCTCTCTATCGCTGTGGTCGCTTCTCAGATCGCTATTACAGCTTCTCCGGTTTCCGCCGCTGTTATTTACATGACAGGCGTTCTCGAACCGTTCGGCTGGAGCTATCCGACTCTGCTGGCTGTTTGGCTTCTGACCACATTCTTAGGCTGCATGGTCACTGCTTTCATCATGACGATTTTCTGCAAAATGGACCTCAGCACCTCTACGGTTTACCAGGAACGTCTTAAAGAAGGTCTCGTTAAGCCTCCTGTCGGCATGCAGGAAATCAAGATCACTTCCTCTGCCAAGCTTTCCGTTTGGATCTTCCTTATCGGCGTTATCGCAGTTGTCTGCTACGCATCCGCTATTTCTCCGGCTATCGGCCTGATCAAACCGGTTATCGTCACACGTGACGCAGCCATCATGAGCTTGATGCTTACCGTCGGCGCTCTGATCACGGTTTTCTGCAAGGTCAAACTCGGCGATATCGCTTCCACATCCGTTTTCAAATCCGGTATGGTTGCCTGTATCTGCGTTCTCGGTGTTGCATGGCTCGGTGATACATTCGTTTCCGGTCACACTGCTCAGATCAAGGCTTTTGCTTCTGAAACCATCAGCCAGTATCCGGCTCTCCTCGCAGTTGTCTTCTTCTTAGCCGCTATGCTCCTGTACTCTCAGGCTGCTACTGCTAAGGCGATTACTCCGACAGTGGTTGCTGCCCTCGGTATCACAGCCGCTCATCCGGACAACGCTTACATGCTGGTTGCCTGCTTCGCCGCTGTTTCCGCTCTGTTCGTTCTCCCGACATACCCGACACTCCTCGGCGCTGTTCAGATGGACGACACGGGTACAACACGCATCGGTAAGTGGGTCTTCAATCACTCCTTCTTCATCCCCGGCGTTCTGGCGATTTTCTTCTCCGTCGCTTTCGGTTTCGTTGTCTGCGGCTTCATGTAATCCGCTGATCTAACGTACCCTTAAAGGGATATGAGAATAGGGCCTCGCATTGCGAGGCCTTTTTCTATGCTCAAAATCACCTGATTGTTACGAAGAATTACATAACAAATCAAAGCCTATTTGTTAGATTAAAAAATATTCTTAATAAAGATCAATGAATTCATAGAGATACAAAAATTAGTTAATGATTTTTCCGTCGCATATGGTTTACCCCATAAGTTTGGGGTAAACCATATATTTTTTTTGTGCAAACGATTACAATACTTCGCAGCAAACAAGAGCCGGTTCGCAACGTGTTGAGTAGCGTTCGACTCTGTCTGCATCGGATGACTGTGTGGACCAACGGTTTTATACCGACACGGTTATTTTTCAAATCCTACTTCGCAACGGAGCGGGATATATATTTTTGAGGAGACCTGAATGGCTCGTATTGAACATGATTTTATCGGTGACTTAGAAGTTCCTGCCAACGCTTACTATGGCGTTCAATCCCTTCGCGGCAAAGAAAACTTCTTCATCACTGAAGAAAAGAACAACCAAGAAATCTACTTCATCATCGCCTTTGCTTATGTTAAGAAAGCAGCGGCGATGGCTAATAAGGAACTCGGCGTTGTTAAACCTGAAGTTGCCGACGCAATGATCTGGGCTTGCGACCAGCTCATCAACAACACTGAAAAATATCGTGACCAGTTCATCACTGACTGGCTGCAAGGCGGAGCAGGTACTTCCACCAACATGAACGCTAACGAAGTTATCTCCAACCTCGCTATCGAACATCTCGGCGGTAAGCTCGGTGACTACTCCATCGTCAACCCGAACAACGACGCGAACTTCGGTCAATCCACAAACGACACATATCCGACCGCTATTCATCTGAGCTGCATCCTCCGCTCCAACGTCCTTATCAAGGCCGCTGAAGAACTGCGTGACGCACTCTATGCCAAGGCTAAAGAATTCGATCAGACTCTGAAGATGGGCCGTACCCACCTCCAGGACGCTGTTCCTATGACTCTGGGGCAGGAATTCCACGGCTGGGGCTTCACTATCAATGACGAAATCGAAAACCTGCGCGCTGCTCAGGAACACCTCAAGATCGTCAACCTTGGCGCTACCGCTATCGGTACTACCGTTACTGCTGCCCCGGGATATCCGGAACTTGCTGTTAAGAACCTTGCCGAACTGACCGGCATCGACTTCAAGAACAGTGAAGACCTGATCGCTGCTACCAGTGACTGCGGCGCTTACATGACTCTGTCTTCCGCCATCAAGGGCCTGGCAGTTAAGATGACTAAGGTCTGCAACGACATTCGTCTGCTTGCCTCCGGTCCTCGCTGCGGTCTGAAGGAAATCAATCTTCCTCAGCTCCAGCCGGGTTCTTCCATCATGCCGGGTAAAGTTAATCCGGTTGCTGCTGAAGTTGCTAACCAGGCCAGCTTCCTTGCTATCGGTCTCGACACAACAGTAATGCTTGCTGCTTCTGCCGGCCAGCTCGAGCTGAACGTTATGGAACCAGTTATTACATACGCTCTGTATACACAGATGAAGGTTATGACCAACGCCTGCGACACACTGCGTAAGAAACTGGTTGAAGGCGTTACCGCCAACACCGAACGCTGCAAAGACTACGTCATGAACTCCATCGGTATCGTTACACTCCTGAAGCCGCATTTCGGTTATCAGAAGTGCGCCGCTATCGCTAAGGAAGGCTACACAACCGGTAAGTCTCTCCATCAGATCGTTGTTGACGAACAGCATCTGATGACTCAGGCTGAATGGGATGCCACATTCAATACACAGAACCTGATCCATCCGAAGTTCGTTAAGTAATTTCGAATAGGTTCTTGTAAACTCAAAAGCCGCCCTCGGGCGGCTTTGTCGTGTCCGGAAGCAGAGAAGGCGGAAACTGCTTTCTCTGCCGGCGTTTAATTTTCTTTTTCCTCTTTGGAAAGGCTCAAAAGTCCTTCTCTTAGCCCTTCTTCTAAAGCGTGATCGCCTAACCAGATAGAAAGGACAGCATCATAAAGCGCCTTGCCTCGGACGGGATTGCCCATCAGCTGGCCGTTGTAATAAACGAATGTCCCGCGGGAAGGGAGCCAATCCACATCAACCACATCACCGGGTTCAAGGTTCGTTAGGTCCTTCATGAATTCTTCAATCTGCTGAAGTTCATTCTCTATGAAGTCCTGATAAGTCTCATCATTGTTTTCTGCGATGGCCTCGCGCATAGAGGAGATGAAATCTTCCGCGTTCAAGGGTTGGAGAATAACAATTTGAACTCTTCGAGCGCCTAATAGTGCTCGGGAGGTATCTTGACGATGTGTTTTCGCCGGCAAATACAGCGCAACGGCATAAATCGGCTTATCGCTTTGCGTGCGGACGCCGGTTCCGTTCAAAACCAGAGCGTTTTGGCCGACCTTGATATTTTCGGCAAAACGGTGGCCGCCGATTTCAACATAGTCCGTCTTTTTTCCGGTGAGAAATTTTTTGATGTCTTCCATCAGCTTTGAGCTGTTTTGATTCATTCTTTTTCTTCCTGAGCTTCTTTGTCTTTTTCAGTCTTGATGACTTCTAAAAATGCTTGCGCAAGTTTAATCATTTGCGGCTGCGTCAATCCGCATATTTCCTGCCGAAATTCAATAGATATTCCCGGGTCTACAGGAATCTCTATCACCGTTAGAGGCTCGCCGATCTCCCGACGATTCAGCACTTCCTGATGCGTCTGGCGCTTGAGCTCAACGATGCGGGCTAAGGTGTAACCCTGTTCCTGCAGAGCCTTAACGTTTCTTATCTGTTCTAAGTGGCTTGCGTCATAACGGGCATTTTTTGTTTCGCCGGTCGGCCGGTCTAAAAGCCCGCTGTTAACGTAGTATCGAATCGTTCGTTTACTAAGTCCCGAGACCTGCGAAAGCTCATCAATGGTGAGAAGGTTTTTAGAGCTCACGGTTTGTACAAAAATACAAATAAGTTAAAATAATCTGCACATTATAAGGTGGAGAACCAATGCATATCATTGTTGTCGGAGCAGGGGTCACGGGTATTGCGTGTGCTCATAATTTTTTAAAGCGCGGTCATAACGTTACATTGATCGAGAAAGCCTCGACGCCGAATCAGGAATGCAGTTTCGGAATGGCCGGATTTATGGGTCCTATTTCCGTACAGATGCTTTGTGCTCCCTTTAAAGGCAAAGCCGGTTTGGCTTCCATTTTCGCAAAAACTCGTCGTTTGGGTTGGGATGTTTCCATTGGACAGATGAAATTCCTTCGTGCTTTAGCTAACGCCAGAAGTGCGGATGTCTGGGCCGCAAATCACGACTCTTTAATGACTTTGGCACGCTACAGTGTCGGTTTAACCGAATTCCATGCTCGTTTGGAAGATCTGTCTTTTGAGCAAGTCTACGGTCTGCTTCGTGTCTTTACAAATGCCCAGGCATGGGAAGAAGCTCATAAAGAAGAAAGCGAAAAACCCGGTGAATGGCTGACTAGAGAAGAATCTTCAAGAATCGATCCCTCTCTGGAAAACGTTCCTGATCCTTTCTTGGGATGTTCTTATCTCCCCCAGGAACTCTCCGGCAACGGCTGTTATTACTCTAAACAGATTCAGGCCATCAATGTCAGCCAAAAGAATCTGACCATGATGTATCACACCGAAGTTACGGGCCTAATGTTTGACGAAAACAACAAGGTCATCGGTGTCAAGACAGACAAAGGCGAAATTGCCAGCGATGCCGTAGTTCTCTGCAGCAATCTTGGAACGAAAGCGCTCATCGAAGAAAAACTCGAACTCCCGACGATGCAGCTGACGGGCTGGGCTGTGACGGCAACTATCGACCCGATGAATGTTCCGCCGCTGCACACTCTGGTTTTTGACAACAAGGATTTGCTTGTTACTCGTTTAGGCAATCGAGTACGTGTCTGCGGCCGTTACTGGCTCGGAGAATCCTCCCATGACATGACAGACAAGGTGATTGAAGAAATCTATGAAGCCAGCTGCAAGCTTCTTCCGACAGCGGCTCAATGGACTGAATCAACCAATTGGATCGGCAAATGCATTGTTCATCCGGACAGTCTGCCGTCTTGCGGAGAAACACCGTTTGAAGGTCTGTATCTCAATATTTGTCACGGCTTGAACGGCTGGGCATTGTCTGAGGGCTGTGCCGAACTCTTGTCAGATGTCATTGAGAAGAAGACGCCGGCAATCGACCCGACGCCTTACAGCCCGATGCGATTTGTTAAACGAAAATAATCTCACGAATATTCTTTGAGACTGTCCATGCCGGCAGTCTCCTTTCTTTTTAAAGGTAATAATCAATGTCGGTTTCCTTACTTCAGATTCCTCAGTTAAGAGAACTCGAGGAAAAATACGCTCGTATCTTAGGACCCGGAGTTCTCATGGAAAGGGCAGGCAAAGCCGCTGCCGACTTCATCTCCGATCTTTATCCTGCCCCGGCTAGAGTAACGGTGGTTTGTGGTCCCGGGAACAACGGCGGTGACGGATACTGTACAGCGATCGAACTTTTAAAGATGGAATACGACGTTAATGTCGTTCAAGTTGCCGGTAAAACACCCAAGAGTGACGAAGCAAAAGCTGCTTTGGCTGAATGGGAAAAATTAGGTCGTCCGACTTACACAGATCCGTACGACACGCCCAAAGCCGATATCGTCGTGGATGCGATTTTCGGAATCGGTTTGGAACGTCCGCTTAAAGATGAATTTCTTGATGCGGCGATGTGGTTTAACGAAAGACGAGCATTGCACGTTTCTCTGGACATTCCCTCCGGCCTCAACTCCGAAACCGGAACTTGGGTCGGTGAAAGAGCAGGCTGCAAAGCAGATGCGACGATTTCTTTCTTAAGCGGAAAGGTCGGACTCTTTACAGGTCTTGGGCCCGATGCCTGCGGCCGCGTCAAAATGGAAACGCTCGGTATTTCCATTCCGCTCACTAAAATCAGCCTTTTGGAAGTTAAAGACTTCAAGCATGTCTGCGCACCCCGTTTAAAAAATACTTCAAAAGCCGACTATGGCCGTCTGGGTGTAATTGGCGGAGGAAAAGGCACTGTCGGCGCCGCATTGATCGCCGCACGTTCAGGTTTATACATGGGCGCAGGCCGTGTTTATGTCGAGCTCTTAGAAGATGACATGAAACTCGATCCGTTCTGTCCCGAATTAATGTTCCCGGGAAAAATCAATATTGATGAGATGGACGCAATCGTCATCGGCCCGGGATTGGGCTTTACCGATCAGGCAAAACAAAGATTCATTGAATGTCTGAAATCTAAGGCCGCTCTGGTCATTGACGGAGATGCTTTGACGATGATTGCTCAGGACGAAGAAATTTTATCCTTAGTCACACATCGATTCGCACATACCGTTTTAACACCACATGCCGCGGAAGCCGCACGCATTCTTAGACTCCCAGTTGAAGAAATCAATAAGGATCGTCTCTCCCGTGCGCTTGACTTAGGTATTCTCACCGGTGCCGTGAACGTCCTGAAGGGAGCCGGAACGATTGTGACCCAGCGCAGTTCCGTAAGCTGGATCAATCCGACCGGATCTCCGGCTCTGGCTACCGCGGGTTCCGGCGATGCGCTCTCCGGCATGATCGGCGCCATGTTTGCACAGCACTTTGAATTGATGGACTGCGTTTTATCCGCAGTTTATCTCCACGGCGCTGCAGTCGACGGTTTGAATTCCGGCGTTCTCGCAGGAGACATTGCTCCGCTGGCTTCTACTTGCCTTGAAGAATTGAGAGATTCTTATCAGAGACACTTCCATCCGCTCAAGGCAGAAGAGAAAACCATTGAGTGGGAAGACAGCTAACAAGACCTGTTGTCTCGTTATGTAGCATGTTAAGCGCCGTTGTTTCGGCGCTTAATTATTTCTTGGACGACAAGCTGTGAACTCGGGAAGGCCGCAATGCCTGCGGCTTCAAGTAACTGTTCTTTTTGTGCCAAGGCGCGAAGTTCAGAAAGTTTTTGAGCTGCTTTCCAACTTCCAAAAGTGGAGGCGAGGTGACAGTAGACAATGGCAGCCACGATATCCCGTTCAGCAAATCGGCCGCTTGACCAGAAAAATCCCAACTCGAACAGGCAGTCCGGATCTTCGGCAAGTGCGCCTTCTTCCAGGAAGCCCAAACCTCGAACGGGATTTTTAGGTGTTGTTTCCAGCCAGTAGCGGCCGACAGCAAGGAGACAAACCGGAATCTTTGCAGCGGCTCCTTTGAAGAGCCAATGAAGACAGAGTTTAGGATTGAGATGAGCGCCTTCGGATGTCAGCCGAATCATTCGCATGATGGCGCGCTTCTCTCCTTTCAAGGCTGCCTGGCTAAAGAATGTTTCCGCGATCTCGGGATTTTTTTCAACCCCCAAGCCCTGGTCATAAGCTTCAGCCAAAGCAAACATGGCTTCTGGAGATTTTTCTTTTGCCGCGACACGCAGCCATGCGAAAGACTCATCCAGGTTTTGGCGAACACCGAAGCCTTCGCGCAAAGCCATGGCTAAGTGAAATTTAGCGTTTGTTTCTCCGAGGACGGCGGCTTTACGGAAAAGGTCGGCCGCTCGTTTAGGATCTCGTTCTAAAAGCTGACCGGTGGCATAAAGCATTCCGAGCAGATCTAAAGAGGCTGCGTGTTCTTCTTCTGCCGCGGCTTTGAGATATTGAATAGCAGTATTAGATTCTGCCGAAAGCAGTTCTTTGGCTTCTTTGAATCGATCTTCCGCCGTTTGAGGTTCCGGCTTTAAATTTAAAAAAGCGTAAGGGTCAAAAACAGGCTTTGCAGTTGGAGCCTGTTTTTTAGGCGAAATTTCCGGGAGCTTATCAAAGAAGCCTGACATGGTTTAGGGCTTCGGAGGCAGCTGAGGCGGCAGAACGTCGGGGAACAAGGTGATAATGCCGATCACATAAGTTAAAGACATCATCATCCAGAGGACAAGACCACCTGCACCGAGCATAATCGGTTTTCCCCAGAGACGATGATGATAGTTGTCGCCGTAACGATCACGAACGAAGGGCACCTGAGCCCAGCCGTCAAAGATTACCCAAGCTGCGTAGAAGAGCGTATAGGAACCTAAGAAATAGAAGTCTTCAAAGTTGGATTCGGGAAGCCAAGGTTCCAGAATGAGGTAGCCGAACATGAAGACCAAACCGAGAACCATCCACATGTGGCTGTTTGCAGTACGGTCTGTTTCTCCCATCTCGCTCCAGTTGGTTCTCTGGAGAAATGCTCCGAATACCGGTGTAAAGATGTAAGACCAAATAACAGTCCAAACTGGATTCCAAAGAGCGATAGCAGGAGATTTAGGGTAAGCCATTTGCGTAATATCTAAAGGATGAAACTCAAAAGAAGGTCAAAGAAGCTAAAAATATCCGAAGCTCTTGGCCGAAGTCCTTTTGAAAAGAAAAAATAATAGCACAGCGCGATTTTTCCAAAAGCGGTAACTTGCGATTTGAAAAGGATTTTTTCCGGAGAAAAATCAAATTTGGAGCAGTGGGTGAGAAAAAGGTTAAACTTTTTGAATCGGATTGGCTAGAATCTGACCATGAGATTTATTAGATAGCAAACAAAATGAAGGCAATCCCGCTCCTAACGATCTGCAGCGCCTGTGTTTTAATTTCAGGCTGTGCTTCGGATTCAACCGACTACTACTTGAAAGACTCTTTCGGTTTCAAGGAGGTGTGTTTGGTCGACAACAAAAATGTGCCGCCTTCATTTTTCATTGCCTTACGCCAGGCAATACAAGATAAGGGACTGCAAGTCCGAACGGTTTCAAAAACAGAACAGAGCTGTCCCGTCACCGTCTATTACGAAGCCAAATACAACTTGGCTTATCTGAAGGATGCTCGACTCTTGATGACGACAGAAGGGCAGCCGACTGACATCGTCAATCTCAGAAAAAACTTAGGGCCGGCAACCCTAGCGGATCCTGCTTCTGATTCAGAACCTAAAATCCGCGATATGGTTAACCGGCTCCTGCCGAGAGGAACGCCTTGGTAGGCCTTCCCTGATAAAGACAATTAGTCGAGAACGACGGTTGCTTCAACTTCGATCAAACCGCCCTTAGGAAGGGCAGAAATCTGAACGCAGCTTCTTGCGGGATAAGGAGCAGAGAAGATTTCAGACATCACTTTGTTCACAATGCCGAAGTTGTTCAGATCGGTGAGATAGACGGTCTGACGAACGATATCGGCCGGTGTACCGCCGGCTGCTTTAACGATCGCAAAAACGTTGCGGAATGCCTGACGGCACTGGGCTTCAAAAGAAGAGGGCAGTTCGCCGGAAACAGGATCTAAACCCAGTTGGCCGGAAAGGAAAACCATGTTTCCGCATTTGTAAGCGGTAGAGTAGGTGCCGACAGCGGCGGGGGCGTTTTCTGTAGTGATGATTTCTTTCATTTCAATTCCTTAAAAAAACCGCCGTTCCTACCAACCCTTACAAGGTCTTGCGGACCGGCAGTTATCCCTTCAAAGCCGAAGTGCGTTCAATGCTAACAGAGAATTTTTGCAGTGACTACACTTCGTCTCAAACTTATTACTTCGTCAGGTAGCCTTCAGGTTTATAGGCCTGAGAACCCCAAAGCGGCACGGAAGAAATAGAGTGTTTAAAGCTGCCGTTCGCGATCTTGGTGGAGTAACTCAAATAAACCAATGTTTGATTTTTAGCATCAAAGATTCGGCGGATTCTCAAAGTTTTAAAGAAGACGCTCTGAGATTTCTTAAAAACAACCTCTCCGTCGGCGCTTTTATCGATGCCGTCGATCATGGCCTGAGTAATCTCGCCGGTCTTCACGCAGGAGACCGAGCTATTGGAAGGATCGCTAAGCTGAAGCGGAGAATTGATGTAAGCCACATGGCAGGTAACGCCCGGAACCTGAGGATCGGTAAAGGCATCGAGTTTGATGTCTTTGAACGTAAACACGCCTAGGGAGACACTGGCGACTTCCTTATCGGAGCAGCCTGCAAGAAGCAGGGCCGAAAGGGAAGCAGCGACGATTAGAAGCTTTTTCAATTTAATTCCTTCTGTTGCGGTTCAACTTTTTCAATGATGCCTGAGACACGAGGCTTTTGTTCTCCGCTTTTCATTACTTTGAGTATTTGCTTGGTCTGCCAGTCGAAATACGGGTTGTAGGTCAGGCGAGCAAAACTGTGTTCCCCGTCATGTGTGCCCCAAGCACCATACCAGACATTCGGATCGTTTCGGCAGTCCTGCACGTCTTTAGCGGAAGCACTGTTTCGACAGTAACGGAATTTCCCGTCTTTTCCATACCAGACATTGTCCGGCGAGAAGGGAATCGACATATGGGCAAACGACTTGATCCGTAATTCAGGCAGGTAATCCAGTTTGGCAACGACTTTCTTGGAATATTTGCCGTCCGGCAGTTTCCCGTACCAAATAATCTTAGAGGCCGGATTCGTTAATGCTTTATCAAAAACCTTGACCAAAGACTGAGTATTGATGATGCTGTCATGCTGACTCATCATGACAATCACAGGCTTAGTAATCTTGTTTTTCGTCAGATAGTCATTGGACGTATCCATGGTGTGTTTGAAAGCCACAATGGCGTCCATAGGCACCGTGTTGTATTTGAAAGGTGCGTCTCCCGCCGTTTTCTTATCCGGGGCGTTGAGCCAAGTCACAAACAAATCAGCAATCGGCGCCAATTTGATTAAAGATGTCCTGACCTGCATCGCCGGAGAAAAGAGAAGCAAGCCTTCGACATCATTCGGATGTTCTTCTGAATAATCTAAAGCCAGATTGCATCCTGTCGAAAAACCCGCAAGCCAAATCTTGGGATATTGCTTCTTCAAAAGCGCGACTTGTTCGTTAACTGCTTTTGTCCATTCTTCAGAGGTCACACCGATCATGTCAGCAGGACGCGTGCCGTGTCCCGGAAGGAGCATCGCACGAACTAAGTAACCTTGATCAGCCAGGGATTTTCCGATATCGGTAAACGTCCAAGGAGAGTCTCCTAAGCCGTGAATCATTAATACTGCTTGGCCGTTCGGATTTTTAGGTCGGATTTCAAAGGGCGAATTGCCTTCGATTTCAGCCACATGATCTTCCGTCACAAAATGGCGTCTTTCGGCAACGTAAGCTTTTGCCTGAATGGCGTAACTATCAAAAGTCGTCTGGCCGCCCGGCAGCATGTCGGGCGTCGGTTCAGCCGCACATCCGAGCAGGAGGGCAGCCGGTAAAAAAATAATGAGCTGTTTGAAGTTCATCGTGTAATTAAAGATTCTAATAGACAAACAATTCACTTCTTTCTGTGAATGTTCATTATCGGCTAAAAGAAGCGCTCTAATCCAAGCGTTGCCGCGGGAAAGTCGAAAAAGTTTGTGAAAAAAGCTCCTGCGGACAAAAAGCCGAGGAGCATAAAAAAAGAATAGGCCCGACAATTGAAGGGCCTAAAACGATCTAGGAGGAAAAGCTGAGTAGTGTTTGCGCACTCTCATTGACAATGACTTTACCGCCATATCTATTTGAATGCTGAAGCAATTTATTTCTGTTGCAAGAGAATGTTAAGAGGCTACATATTTTCCAATTATTGGTAACAACTAAGGAAAATTTGTTACCTTAGCGAAACAGCGTCGTTTGTTTTTTGGGTTTTCAGGACAAGTCATTCTTGTTTGGATATCGAAGTTAAGCCGAAAATAGAAAACAATTATCGAGAAATTAGAAAAATGTTGCATAACGCCTAGAATATCTAGGAACAAAAGGCAAAAAAGAAAATGTCTCAAACTCAATCCACAATAATTAATGTCGAACCTCCGATAAAAATAAATCGGACGCTTTACGGCGTTCTGCTTGCGACCTTGGCTTCCGTCTTCTGGGGCTCGATGGGTGTATGCGTGCAGTACATCTTTGAAAATACCAACACGCAGCCTCAAGCGTTGTCTTCGCTTCGGCTTTTGTTGTCAGGTACAGTCCTGGTCATCCTGAATTTGTTTTTATCCCGCCGACCGCTGCTGGCTGTTTTGTCGTCACTGAAGGGAACTGCCGGCATCGCACTCAGCGGGCTTGAGCTTCTAGGCGCGCACCTTACATTCTTCATTGCAATTTATTATTCCAATGCAGGGACGGCTGCCATCTTTTTAGCAACAACACCGCTGCTCGCCGGTATCTATTTATTTTTAAGGGGCAAGAAACGCTTTACAGCAAAAGAAGGCTTGTGCTGTGCATTGGCATTCTTTGGCGTTCTACTAATAGTGTCCAAAGGGGACTTCTCAACTTTCCAATTCAACTGGATGGCGGTTTTCTGGGGCATGATTTCCGCCGTTTTTGCATCAATCTATTCCATCCAGCCCAAACCTTTAATTGACCGCTGGGGCGTCGTTCCGGTGGCAAGCTGGGGCATGATGGCCGCCGGCATTGCCGGTCTGTTTCTTGCCAATCCTATTGTTACGGCTGAGGGTTTAGACGCAAAGGCTTGGCTGGCGCTGAGCTATATCGTTTTAGCCGGAACCGTTGCGGCTTTCTGGCTGTATTTGGCCTGTCTGAAATACATTTCTCCAGTCACCGCAGGTCTCGTCGTGTGCCTTGAGCCTACGTCTGCCTATGTTTTCGGCATCATGTTTATGAACCTGAAACTGGGCTGGATTGAATGCGTTGGCATTGCGATGGTAATTTCTCAGGTATTCATACTTTCTATTCGATCTAAGGAGAGGTCATGAGTACTCGGAACATCGATGCGTTAAAATCCCCGAATCTAATACAACTGAACGGCGTCATCCGAGAGGGATGTTTTGCAGTTCATACATGCGAGGAATAAGCAATGAGTCGTTCAGACCAATACGAAACTTTTATGAGAGACGTCTTTGAACACGGCGTCGAAAAATCCGATCGTACGGGTGTCGGCACTCGTTCGATGTTCGGATACCAAATGCGTTTTAACCTTCAGGAAGGTTTTCCGCTTGTCACGACTAAGAAACTGCATCTTCGCTCCATCATTCATGAGCTCCTGTGGTTCTTACACGGTGACTCCAACGTCAAATATCTTCACGATAACAAAGTGACGATTTGGGATGAATGGGCCGATGCCAACGGGGACTTAGGTCCAATCTACGGTGTGCAGTGGCGTCATTGGAAAACCTCTGACGGCGGTTATATTGATCAGATCTCCAATCTGATCCATCAGATTAATACGAACCCGGATTCCCGCCGTTTAGTCGTCTCTGCCTGGAACGTCGGAGAAATCGATAAGATGGCTCTGCCGCCTTGCCACATGTTCTTCCAGTTCTATGTGGCTCAAGGAAAATTGTCCTGCCAGCTTTATCAGAGAAGCTGCGACATCTTCCTCGGCGTACCTTTTAACATTGCGAGCTATTCGCTGCTCACGCACATGATTGCTCAGCAGTGTGATTTGGATGTCGGTGACTTTATCTGGACCGGCGGCGACTGCCATATCTATAACAACCACTTCGAACAGGTGAAACTTCAGCTGAGCCGTGAGCCTCGTCCTTATCCGAAGTTAATCATTAAGCGTCGTCCTGACTCTATTTTTGATTACAACTTCGAAGATTTTGAAATCGTTGATTATGATCCGTGGCCTGCGATCAAGGCTCCGATTGCGGTTTAATCATTTTTAGTTTTTTAGTATGAAGCCTCATATCAGTCTCATAGTAGCGCGCAGCCGTAACGGTATTATCGGCAAAGAGGGCAAACTGCCTTGGCATCTGCCTGAGGATTTAAAGTTTTTTAAACAGACAACGATGGGCCGTCCGGTCATCATGGGACGGCACACCTGGGAATCGATCGGAAGACCGCTTCCCGGTCGTCAGAACATCGTTTTAACGCAAGACCCAGCCTATAAAGCCGAAGGCGCAACGGTTGTCTCTTCTTTGGATGAGGCACTGAAGCATTTCGGACCGGACGATATCGTTTTCATTATCGGCGGCGCAGACCTCTACCGCCGCGCTCTCCCGTTAGTAGATACGGCATGGGTAACGGAAATTGAGGCCGACGTAGAAGGGGATGCTTCTTTTGATCCGCTTAATAAAGATGAGTGGATGCTTGTATGGAGCGAGGATCATCCCAAAACGGAAGATCAGCCTCTAGGGTATAAGTTTCAGCGCTTTGAACGCGTAAAACATACGGTTTATTAAGATTAGGGCGGGTTTTTGGCCAAAAGACTAAAACTTTATGAATAATTCTTATGATTATTACTACTATTGCTTTTAGTCTAAAAAGCTAAAATACCCACAACCAATCAAAAGCGAAAGAAAATGACGAAAGAATTAATGCAGCTTGAGGTCGACAGTGACCTTAAAAAAGCTTTTTTAGCTTGTGTTTCCAGAGCCTATAACGGCAAGGTCGAGCAGGGAATTCTTGACTTGATGAGAATTTATGTCGAACGCGCACAAGGTACGCCGGGACAGAAAATGATCAAAGAAAAGGTCAAGGAGTACGTCTACGGCGGTGAAGTTCAAGCCGGTCTTTCTCCTCGTGAAATGGAGAAAATCTTCCTCAATAAGACAGAAGAGGACATCGAAGCTGCACGCCTCGATAAGTAAGATTTTTGAAAAAAGAAATGAGAGTCAATTTTCGGACGGCTCTCGTTTTTGTTTGTCTTTTGATTTTCTTCAGGCTAATCCAAACTGCTGGCTGCCTGATTAATCATCGAAACGTCAACGCCGTGTTTCGTAAGTTCTTCCACGACGTTGTCCATTGTCTTATCAAACTTAGGGTTGGAATCCGCGCGCTGCCATAAGTCGGCAACTTCCTGATTACACAACCTGCGGTCTGCGTCCGTGAAAATAATCTCATCTTCAACCGTTCGTCTGCAGACGGAGTCCCTCGGAAGGAGTCTTGCTGACACCACCGCCATATAGGCCATCATTGCATATGTCGGAAGGTTAGGGTCTAGGACTTTTTCGCCCGCTAAATAACGATGAATAAGGGCCTCGATCTGTTTTCTTTTAAGCGAAGCAAACTGTCTCAGCGGAAGGCAGCCTGAAAGGACGGCGGAAGACTTATCGACAGAAGTAATCTGGCAATAAAAGCCGTGACGCTCTCCGGGGCTGACTTCTTTCGCCAAATCCGGATCTGCATTTTTAGCAAGATGGAGATCCAATGTGTAGTCGGGTTTCGGGATATCGAACTGAACTCGCGTTTTATCCTTGTTTGTCTTAGAAACAAAGGACTTTACGATTCCGTAATTACCGAGATATTTCTTTTGAGCGCCTGAAAGATCTGTCTTTACCTGTCGAGCTAAAGCTCGCGGGGTTATATAAAAAATCTTTGGGCTTTCAAAAAGCGTGGTTGCCCCTGAATTGATAAAGCCGTCAATTTGCTCTTGAGCAAAGCTTTCAATAATGTACGTTTCCAGGGGCGAGAGGTTATAACCTTTTGCGATACCGACACTTGCAAAAGTTACTCCGGCCCCGGCGAGCAGGCTGGCTGCAACGAAAGTCTTTGTGTTCAGTTTGCTTAGGCAGTTCATTTTTAGTTGTATTACCAGCGGCGATCCGCAATCTTCATCTGCTGTTCGTCAACGAAGAACCAGAAATCGCGTTCATTCAATGTAACGCGGTGCACAACCAAGCCGGTATCGGCGTCTTTGTATTCAAAGACAACGTTAATCGACTGGTTAGAAAGGAATTGATTTTCTGCTTCAGCGCATAAATTCTCAAAGTTAATGCTCGGCATATCCCAAGGGTCTTCGTCGTCCATATCGAGAAGGTTTCCCTGAAAGCGAGGATGGCTCATTAAGAATTTAAGCACGTCGGCGAGCTGTTCGGTCGGGATGACCCAAAGATGCAAGCCGCCGTCCGAAGTCAGAGATTCAAATACTTCTTTGACAATCTTGTTGTAGTTGATGTCATCCGGAACAGTCAGGATATCTTTCATACCCAGAGGATCGTTCGGGTGTGTGGCATACCATTCCTGGCCGGTTGTTGTCATCGGACCTTCAAGCTTCATACGAAGATCATCGAAGGCAATAAAGCCGAGCGCAAAAGGATTGGCGTTGCCTGCTTTGCGGGCAGCATCAATGAGTTTTGTTATGAGATCTTTTTTTGTCAGCTGCATCTGCGGCTCCTTTACATCTAATAATTCAACTTACAAAGTACCGCATTTTAAACAATTTGTTACGCGGAGTGGGACTAATACGAGCATATTTATTTTGTCGGGTGATTACATCAGTAAGTTTCTGTTAGTTTTTGATTTTCTTTGCTTTGTTCTTTCTAGATCAACCCTTGGAAAGCCCTGTGAGCTCATAGTTACTTGCGGCAAATTTTGATCTGTCTGTTTTATTATTGATCATTAGTTTTTATTTTCGCAGAGGGCTCCGAAAAATGATCAAAAAAGCTTCTTTCCTCGCATTGGTTTCCTGTGCTGTTTTTTCTGCTTCCTGTTATGCAGGACAATATGCACAGGCATTGGGAGACTGTGTATATGACAACCTTTCTAGAGAGGACAAGAATGTGATGACTCAGTGGGCTTTTGTGACTCTCGGAAAAACAGACGCAGCAAAGCAAATCACCGTAATTCCGGAAAGCAAGAATAAGCAAGTCAATAAAGAAGCCAAAAAGCGAATGACTCGCTTGATGACAGAGGCTTGCGCTAGAGAAGCGGCCAATGTTGCACTCCATGAATCTAAAAGTGGCCTTCAGGACGCCGCTGCACAGCTTGGGATCAGACTTGCCAAAGAACAACTTAAGGACAAAACAGATGAAGCTCTGGCTAACCTGTTGAATCCGGGAACTGCAAATGTGCTCAGAGGCGCGGAAGTTCTGAAAGAATTCTTCAAGAAACCACAATAAACAAGCAGGTTCCACGATTCGGAGAATCCGAATGCCTGAAATGTTCGATCCGCCTCATCCCGGCAGTAGCTTAGCCTCGGCTCTTGATGCTCTGAATTTGAGCGCAGAGCAATTTGCTTCTAACTTGTCCGTTTCATCGAAAAGCATTTCACAAGTAATCAGAGGCGAGGCACCGATTACACCTGAATTGGCTGTCAAGTTTACTTCTGCTATTTCCGAACCTGACTCTGCGATATGGCTCCGTATGCAAGCGACTTACGATGATTGGCAAAGGAAGCACCACAATCCCCAGGAACTTTAGAAAACCCAATATCCTCTTGATGAAAAGTTCCTCTTTTTTGATATCTGTTTGGGTGTCTTGTACTGAAATAAGTTGACTCCTAAAGGAGTCAGGAATGGAAAATAAGGCAAAGATTGATCCTAAAAGATTTGGAATCTTAAAGGCTTATCAAAA
>NZ_DBMALT010000047.1:0-18646 GCF_057870745.1 Parasutterella sp.
TCTGAGAGGCAGGAGCGGTGCTGTCGGCTTGAAACCCCTTCCAACATTGGCGAAGGATCACAACCGGTCGAAAGACCGAGGAGACAAACTTGAGAGTATTTATTTTGAACAAACGCGGGAAGCCGCTGATGCCTTGTTCACCGGCAAAAGCGCGGCTTCTGCTTAAAGAGAAGAAAGCCGTTGTGGTAAGGCGAACGCCTTTTACCATCCAGCTGACGATTGCGACCGGCGAGACCAAGCAGCCGGTGAGTCTGGGCGTTGATGCCGGGTACAAACATGTCGGTCTTTCCGCATCAACGGAAAAGGCTGAACTTTATGCATCAGAAGTTGAACTTCGTCAGGACGTCTCTGATCTGCTCTCTGCTCGTCGTGCGTTACGGCAGTCTCGTCGTAACCGCAAAACGCGCTACCGCGCGCCGAGGTTCGACAACCGCATCCGCACCAAACGCAAAGGCTGGCTTGCACCGTCGGTTGAAAACAGAATCAACGCGCACTTGTCGCGCATAGAAACGGTTCTTCGACTGCTGCCGGTCACGAAGATCACCGTGGAAACGGCGTCCTTCGACATGCAGCTGCTGAAGAATCCAGACATTGCAGAGAAAGAGTACCAAGAGGGCGAACAGCTCGGCTTATGGAACGTCCGCGAGTATGTTCTTTTCAGAGACGGACACGTTTGTCAGTATTGTCACGGCAGATCGAAAGACCCGGTGCTCAATGTTCATCACCTGGAAAGCAGACGTACCGGCGGAGATTCGCCCGGCAACCTGATTACGCTTTGTGAGACGTGCCATAAGGCGCTTCATCGCGGCGAAATCAAGCTGAGGGCCAAGCGCGGTCAGTCGTTCCGTGCGGAGACCTTCATGGGAATTATGCGTTGGGAGGTTTTGAACCGCCTGAAGGCGTCGCATTCTAAGTTGGAAGTGAACAACACCTACGGCTACCTAACCAAGCACGCACGGATCAAGAGCGGCATTACCAAGTCGCATTGTTCGGATGCTTTTTGCATTGCTGGCAATCTCGGTGCCAAAAGGCTCGGCGAATTCCTGTTCCAGAAGCAGACGCGTCGGAACAACCGGCAGATTCACAAGCTCTCCATCCTCAAAGGCGGCATTCGAAAGCGCAATCAGGCTCCCTTTGAGATCAATGGCTTCCGTCTTTTTGATAAAGTTGCCTGCAAGGGAGAAGAAGGATTCATTTTCGGTCGTCGATCATCCGGGAGCTTTGATGTTCGAAAACTTGACGGAACCCGCATCTCAGCCGGTATCAGCTATAAAAAGCTGCGTCTGCTGCAAAAGAGACAAACCTATTTAACAGAAATTCGAAAGGAGGAGGCGCTTCCTCCCCTGCCTGAAGGCAGGGATCTCCGCGCCTAAATATGATGAACCAGCTTCTTCAGAAATACTTCGGGTTTGATCCTGCAAAGACGACGGTCAGAACCGAAATCATCGCAGGCGTCTCCACTTTCCTCACAATGGCCTATATCCTGGCCGTAAACCCGGCCATTCTCGGGATCACGGGTATGGATAAGGGAGCGCTTTTTGCTACTACGGCAATTACTTCCGGCATCGCGACGCTTATCATGGCGCTTTACGCCAAGATGCCTTTCGGACTTGCGCCGGGCATGGGTATTAATGCTTTTTTTGCCTATACCGTTTGCCTATCTATGGGGCACACCTGGCAGTTCGCGCTCACCGCTGTGCTGTTGGAAGGTCTGATATTTATTCTTCTTACTGTTACCAATGTCCGAGAAAAGATCGTTTATTCCCTGCCGCCGAGTATTCAAAAGGCAATTGGTGTAGGTATCGGTCTTTTTATTGCCTTTATCGGTCTTCAAAACGCTGGAATTTCAGTCAAGAATGACGCGACCCTTGTTGCTCTGGGCCAAATTTTCCAGCCGAGCGTGTTGCTGGTTATCGTCGGTTTAATTTCAACGGCCGTTCTTCTGGTTAAAAATATTCCCGGTGCTTTACTGATCGGTATTGCAATTACAACGATTTGCGGCATACCGTTCGGCCTAACTCATTTCGACGGCTTTGTTTCTACACCGCCTTCCGTTGAACCGATTTTCATGAAATTCGAGTGGCACAACATTTTCACCGTGGATATGGTGATGGTTGTCTTCTCTTTCTTATTCATGGATCTCTTTGATACCTTAGGCACGCTGGTGAGCCTCTTGTATAAAGGCGGATTCGTCAAAGACGGAAAGATGCCGAGAATGAAAGAACCCTTCTTCGCAGATGCTATGGGTACAACCATCGGAGCCTGTATGGGAACGAGCGCGATTTCCACTTACGTTGAAAGCGCAGCCGGTGTTTCCGTCGGAGGAAAGTCCGGATTAACGGCTTTTGTGATTGCGGTTTGCTTCTTCCTGTCTCTTTTCTTTGCGCCGCTTTTCTTATCGATTCCTGCGCAGGCTACCGCTCCCGTCTTGATCTTGGTCGGTTTCTTAATGATCTCTTGTATTAAGGAAATTGACCTGGATGACTACGCAGAAGCCATTCCCGCCTTCATCTGCATCATCACTATTCCGCTTACTTATAGCATTGCAAACGGCATCGTATTCGGTTTACTGAGTTATGTTCTGATTAACTTGATCTCGGGAAAATTTAAGAAGATTCGCATCGAGATGTACTTGCTTTCCGTCTTCTTTATTGTGATGCTCTTGCTCCACTAACGGAAAGTTATTGGAATTTTTCAGAATTTCAAATAAAAATTGCCCCGCTTTTGTGCTCTCCGCTACTTAGTTGTGCACAAAGCGGGGATTTTTCTGTCGTTTTCCTGTTTGCTTCGCTTTAAAGCGCTGATCACGTCTTAAAAAAGTTGGCACGGAATATGCATGTAGTTCAAGTGCATTCGAACACAAACAGGAGAACCAAAATGTCAAACTCTCTCGCTTTAAGAAGACGGACTTTCCTTAATTTCAGCCTGTTAGGGGCTGCTGTCAGTGCCGCACTTCCTGTCAAAGCCTTTGCACAGGCACCGGCGAATGTTCCTTTCATCGCTCCGACTGCAGATAATCCGATTCGAATTAACTTTAACGAAAACGCCCTGGGTATGAGTCCGAGCGCTCAGGCCGCTGCACGCGATTCCGTCGCAAAAGGAAACCGTTACGCTAAAGCAGAGATTACACAGCTTCACGCCAAGCTCTGTGACATGTACAACGTGCCGAAGAATTTTCTCCTTTTGACGGACGGTTCTTCCGAGGGTATCCGAGCTTTGTTGGGTGCGTATTCGCGTTTGCCGAAAGTTCAGCTGGTAATCCCGGAACTTACTTATGGGGATGGACAGCACTTTGCCGAGCTCTATAGCGTACCTATTGTAAAAGTGCCGATGCTTGCAAATTGGAAGGTTGATGTCGCCGGATTGAAGAAGGCTGTGGATGATTTCGACGGATTCTCTATTGTTTACTTCGTGAATCCGAACAATCCTACGTCAACTGTGACTCCGGCTTCTGAGATCGAGCCATGGGTAAGAAGTAAACCGGACAATACTTTGTTCATTGCCGATGAGGCTTATGCAGAATACGTCAGTGATCCGAACTTTAAATCGATGGCCAATTTGATCCAGGACGGTTTAGACAACGTGGTCCTGTTAAAGACGTTCTCGAAGCTATACGCCATGGCCGGCATGCGGGTAGGATTTGCGGTAGGAGCTCCGGCGATTATTAAAATGATGAAAGATCAGGTGGCAGGCGAAAAACTAAACTACCCTGGTGTCACCGCAGCTTTGGTTTCCTTGGATGATGAGCCGTTCCAGGAATATTCCAGAGCTTCAAACTTGGAAAGCCGCAAGATTTTGGCTTCTTGTTTTGACAAGCTCGGTGTTAAATATCTTCCTTCGAGTACGAACTTCATGTTCTTTGAGTTGAATGAGCCGATTCGTGCGTTCCAGAAGAAGATGGCAGCAAGAAATATTTTGGTCGGAAGACCGTTCCCGCCGGCAATGAACTGGTGCCGTATTTCCTTAGGCACACCGCAGGAAATGGCCTACGTTGCAAATGAACTGATGAAGATGCAGGCAGAAGGCGTCTTCTAGTTAAAATTAGCGAATGTTGACGGCATATCTTCGTGGGTATGCCGTTTTCTCATATCCGAAACTGTGAGTTAGACGTGAAGCGGATAACGGTTTTTAATTTTGCGGCTGAAGAAAACAAGCGCTGAGAGCATTGTTAAAATTCCGCAGACAACCAGAATCGAAGTGCCAAGAGCAAAAGGCATCCCTGCCGCAATGCGGCGTAAATAAAGCTGGTAGGCGGAAATCAGCCACTCAACACCGAAACAAATCAGGCAGACCTCCCAAAGCCAGCAAACCGGTCTGAAAGGAATGAACAGCAGAATCAGTAGGATAAGGGGGATGGGCAAAAGAAGATAATTTCCCCAAAAGTATAAATGAGCTCCGAATAAAATCGCACCTAAAACCGGGAAAGCCAATCGCCACATATCAACAACTTATCCTGAAAAAACATAATTTGAGCGTCGGATATTACCTCACCACATTGAGCGAAGTCTTAAATGAGGTTGGCACATTGAGCAACTTTCCATTGCAGAGTTTTTCAAAGCATCTCGCAAAACCATATTGAACGGAAAGCACAAAGAACCGAAGCCTCGTGAGAGGCTCGGTTCTTATCTCAAATCATGCCCTAAATCTTCTTGGTAATTCCGATGAGCCAATAGCGCTCGAATACGCCGGTAAGGAGAACTAAAGCCCCTGCAGCGCACATTCCGTAAACACCGAAGAAAGCTAAAACGGCAGCAAGCAGACCGCCGATTAAGTAAACCCAGACGCGCAGCAGCGTGTTCTCGCCGGAATAAACTTTCCTAGCTCTTTCTGCGGTTTCCATCCAAAGGAGGCTAAAGGCGACCGTCCTTGCGACTTCAAGAATGATGAAAGGCAGAAGCAGGTAAGCGCATGCATCCCAAAAGCCTAAGCAGGCAGCCATAATCGCATAGAGTCCGCAGCCCATTAGAAGGGCATCCGATACCATGAAAGAAGTCAGCCAGCGGGCTTTCTTTACGCCCGGCTGAGAGGTGCAGCTAAAAGCTACGCCTTTGTAGCAAATGACTACGACGGCGCCGATAAACGCCAACACGGTAAAGAGCCGCATCAAGATATCGAGCCAAGCGATGTAGGGCGCTAAAAAGTCATTCGTTGCGACGGAGTAAACGGACAGCCAGTAAATGCCAACTGCACATCCTAAGCAGGTCGCATAGCAAGCCAGGCCCCAAACACCCACGGAAAGCGGAGAAGTGAAATGCAGCACGCGCATCGCGTGGATGAATCGAGGCGGATCTCCTAAATCAAAGACCAAGAGCACAAGGTCAACAATGACGATTAAGAGAGCAAGCGTCAAAGCAAAGGGCAGAAGAGCGGCAAAGAGCGGGGGACCGGCAAACCAAGCAATACCGGTTAAGACCATAAAGCCCGCGGTTAAGTTATTGAAAAACGCATCCCAGACAATAATATTTGCCCAGTCGGGACGATGCGTGATGTCATGCCCTTGATACAGAGAAGGATGGCCTTCAGCCCAAGGTTTAGGATTTTTCATGTTGGTCATGTTCATCTTTTTCTCCTTAGACTAAACAAGCCGCAACAGCCGCCGCACAAAGGATGAGCGTTGCTGCGCCTCGCAGGTAATCGCCTGCCATGTATTTCGTCGGCGTAACCGGATCCGAGGGCAGACCGTAAACTTCCGGCTTATCCATCAAAAGATAGAAGGAATTCAAGCTGTCGTAGTTTTCAAACGGATCCACACCGTAGAGCTGAGCTTCTGGATGGCCGTGTGTGATCAGATAATTGACACGGTCACGAGCTTCGCGAACCATCAGTTCACGCGGGCCGAACTGAATTGCCCCGGTTGTACAAGCCTCCTGGCAGGCCGGACGAAGTTCGTCTTTTAAGCGGTCGTAGCATTCGGCGCACTTCATGGAGTGTCCGGTCTTCGGACTGATTTCCGGTACTCCGAAGGGGCAGGCTGCAACGCACATGCCGCAGCCCATACAAATATCGGTCTGATAGTAAACCCCACCGAATTCATTCCGAACAATCGCACCGGTTGGACAAGCCTCATGGCACGGGGAAGTGCGGCAGTGTTTGCACTGATCACTCATGAACAGCCATTTACCGGCTTTCGGTTCTTTAAGCAGCGAATCAATGGTTGCGGGAGCCGGACGATCGACAGCATTCTTTTCGGGAAAGCGCTCAATGAATTTCACATGACGCCAATTATTGGCAGAAAGATCACCGGTGTTGTCGTAGCTGTCACCGGACCAATGATACGGATCGGATTCTAATTGGTTCCACTGTTTACAAGCGACCTCACAGGATTTGCATCCGGTACAAATAGAGGTATCGGTGAAGAAGGCTAATTCCTGACACTTCGGAAGCGGATCATCACGGTCAAACAGGCTGTAAACCGGATCGATCTTGTGATTCTTTTCAGGTTGGTTGGGTGCGTATTTCTTCTTTACGACATCAAAAATGTTTTTGGAATTGATGGATGTCATGATTAATTCCTCCCCTCCGGTTGTGCTGCCCAAGGCGTATCAGGAATTGGTTCGGACATTCCGGCCGGATATTCCACCGGGTACTCATTGAATTTTTCAACCTTGTTCATATCCGGTTTATCAATCTTCACAACAAAGCTCTTGGAGCTCGGGATTAAACCGTCTCCGGCCATGTCTGCCGGACTTAAGTCGTTGGTAATCGGGTCGCAGACAATGCCCTTGTAGCCGGAACAGACAAAGCGTCCGGCGATGCTTGCCTGTCGGCCTTCAATGACGCCGATTCTCAAGCGCGGTGTCACAAGCGCTCTAACCTGAATCTCGTTTCTCGGGCTTCTGACGGATACGTAGCCGCCGGTGGTTACGCCGATGCTTTCAGCCAATTCCGGCGAAATCTCAATGAAGGACCGCGGCTGCAGACCCACAAGCCAAGGAATGGTTCTTGTCATGGAGCCGGACATCCAGTGTTCGACCATATGGTAAGTCGTCATCACGG
The DNA here is from genome assembly GCF_057870745.1 of Parasutterella sp. Lineage (NCBI taxonomy): Bacteria > Pseudomonadati > Pseudomonadota > Betaproteobacteria > Burkholderiales > Sutterellaceae > Parasutterella > Parasutterella sp. The sequence continues at coordinate 6,997 of NZ_DBMALT010000047.1, forward strand.
TCGGGAAGTTCGGATCTCCGGGTTCCGTGACTTTATTCATCGGATCGTCAATGATCGCGACATCCGGAACTCGGCTCGTACTCCAAAGCGTATTGGTGTACGGAGATTCAACGGATTCATAGAAGACAGGGAAGGGACCCTCTTTAATGCCGTAGGGCACGAAGAGCCAGGCTTTACCGTCGGAGTGCGCGCCGAATGCGGCGGTTCCGTCTAAAGCGGCTCCGCCTTTAGCATCAGGTGCAGGGCGATAGCTCGGCGGCTTGGTAGCGTCAAACTGCGGCTTGTCGTAACCGACCCATTTCTGCTCGATTTCATCCCACCAGACGAGCTTCTTTCTCTCCGACCAAGGTTTGCCGTCAGGAGCGGCAGAGCAGCGGTTATAGAGAATGCGGGAGTTGGTCGGCCATGCGAAACGATAGGTCAGGTCAAGTTCATGGTCGACTGTTCCGCCGTCGCGCCTCTTGGTTAAGTTCTCTCCAGCTTCATTGATAAAGCCGGCAAGCAGGCGGCAGCCGCAGGCTGTGGTTCCGTCGCTCTTTAATTCACCGGAGCCTTGGATCGGCTTGCCGGTAACCATATCAAATCCGTTCATTTCATAGGCAACGGCATCGAGATCGCAGTCGCCCTCAATCGGAGGCAGGCCCATCTCGTTTTGTTTGCCCTGAGGCATGTCATAAGACCATGTCAGGCTGCGAAGACCTTCATCCCTCGGAAGACCCGAGGTTTCAGCCATGGCTTTGAGTCTCTTGCCTAATTGGTACGTCCACCAGGCGTCGGATCTGCACTCACCCGGCGCTTCCTTGATACGGTCATGCCACTGCATCAGACGTTCCGTATTGCTGACGGAGCCGTCTTTTTCTAAGCAGGAGTTTGTCGGAAGGTAGAAGACTTCCGTTTGAACTTCAGAAGGTTTGGGGCCGTTAGGATCGGCATACCAAACAGATGCTGTTTCGTTTTCAAATAAGTCGCAGACGACAAGCCACTTCAGATTGCGAATGGCTGTACGGCCCCAGCCTGTATTCGGGTTGGTCACAGCAATGTTTTGGCCGAACACCAACAGGCCGTCGACTTCGCCTTTTTTGGCGCGGTCGATGGTCACTGTCAGAGATTCGTTTCCGCCGAGTTTCGGAAGCCATTGGAAACCGTACTCGTTTTCTTTCATGGCATAGTCGCCGTACCAAGCTTTCAGAAGGCTGACCATGTAGTTCGGAAGCGAAGCCCATGAGCCGCGCTCAGTTTCAAGCTTCCACATGCCGTCTGTTTTATTTCTTGCACCACTGAAACCGTGACCGTTTGCCAGGTAGTCCTTAAGTGTGGCATTGCCTTCCGCAACTTTCGGCAGCGGGATGTAGTTCGGAAGATCGGCAAACAATGTCGGAATGTCTGTCGCGCCCTGCACGTTAGAGTGTCCGCGGAGGGCAAGAATGCCGCCGCCGGGGCGTCCGATGTTGCCGAGCAGCGTTTGAAGAATAGCGCAGGTCCTGATGATCTGAGAGCCGGCCGAATGCTGAGTAAAGCCTGTGGCGTAGCAGAACGCCGAAGTTCTATCCGGACCGGAGTTTTGGGCTAAAAGTTCGGCGACCTTAACAATGTCGCAAGGGCGGCAGCCGCAAATATTGGCAGATGCTTCCGGTGTGTATTTTTCGACTTGTTTTTTAAGCAGCTGGAAGACGCAGTGCGGATCCTGCAGCGTCGGATCTGTCTTCGGGGCACCGCGCGATCCGTCGGGATTCATTTCATATTCATAATCCCAAGAATCCGGTTCTTTGCTGTATGAACGTGTGGCAGGGTCCCAGCCGTTAAATAGGCCGGTGACATCATCAAAGTTGAATTTCGGATTGATGATGGTCGAAGCGTTTGTGTAGGCGAGCACATATTCTTTAAACCACAGGTCTTTTTCCAGGATGTAACGGATTACCGCGGAAAGGAATGCAATATCCGTTTCCGGACGAATGTGTACATGATGATCGCATGCCGCGCTTGTACGTGTGTAGCGAGGATCCACATGGATGGTGACTGTGCCTTTCTTTTTTGCCTGCATCGGCCAATAGAAGGCGCAGGGATGGGCTTCGGCCATGTTGGAGCCCATGATCAGAATGCAGTCGCTGTTGAGAAGATCACGCGGAGGATTGGTGCACGCACCGAAACCGAAAGTCGGGCTTAATGCCGCAACGGTTGTCGAGTGGCAGTAACGAGCGGAGTTTTCTACCGGGAGAATGCCCAGACCGCCTGTGAAAAGCTTTCTGAAGAGGTAGCACTCTTCGTTGTCATTTGCCGATCCGCCGATAAAACCGATATTGGCGCAGTTATTGACGGTGATTCCGGTCGCGGGGTCTTTCTCGACAAAGCCTTTGTTTCTGGTGTCCCAAATGCGTTTGGCCACCGTATCCAGCATCCAGTCTAAGGTGACTTCTTCCCAATGATCCGAGCCCGGGGCACGGTACATCGGTTTTACCTTCCGGTAAGGATTCTCGTTTAAGGCATACGTAGAAGAGCCTTTAGGGCAAAGTCTGCCTTCGTTGACGGCACTTCTGGGGTCACCTTCAACGTCAATTAATTTTCCGTCTTTAGAGAAGCCTAACTGGGAACATCCGACTGCGCAGAATTGGCAGACGGAACTTCCGACCTTCGCGCCGCGAAGACGTGTACAACGAAAAGTCGTCCTGGGGCTATAGATGTCTGTTATCGAGCTCATGCAACCTCCGATTATCGTTATCCCTCATTATCGGTTCGTAATACGGAGGAAAGAGCGTCGACCCACCCGATTCGAGTTTTTTAGATGGCCAATAGCACTTGAAAGAATCGAAGCGAAGGAAGTTTGAAACAGAGATTCTAGGAAGTCATCAACTCATGCAAAAGTTCTTCACCGAAGAGCTCAGCAAATTCTTTTTCATACAGAGCCTCTTTCGCAGCAAATCTTTCAGCGAACCAATTCATAAATGTTCGTATGTAGGGTACGTTCCAACGAGACGAATGGCACGCGAGATAATTGAACTGAGAAGCTCTGTGCCAGCCGTCAAGAATCGGAACAAGCTTTCCGGTTCGAAGTGCTTCTATGCAGTAAAAGAGCGGCATTCCGGGGGAAGCGCATTCTCCGGCCAGCACGGACTCAAACAATAAATTGGGCGAAGACCATTCAATTTGTTGGCGCAAGTGAAGGCGGCAGCGTTTTCCTTGCTTGAAGACGCTGTCAAACGGCGTATGCGAGAACTTGTCTCCGCCAAACGTGTGCCCCACCGGGACCTCGGCTAAACGATCTGGATGATTAAGAAGGCCGTATTTTTCAATGAAGGATGGCGTCGCAACAGGAACAAAAATCATTCTGCCGCGAGGAATAAGAACTGTGTCCGGCAAAGTGACGTTGCCTGTTACAGCCACGATATCTGCGCTTCCTTTTCTGAATTCTTCGGTATTAACAGGCGTAATCACTCTTATTTTATGCTTCGGAAAGAACTTAATGTACTCAAAGAAAAGAGAGTGCGAGATCGAGACAAAAGTATTTGGAACCATAATCCTTATCACTGCAGATTCCTTATTAGCTTTCTGTTCGATTTTTTCTAAGATTTCCTCATACCGGCCAAGCATATCCTCGACCAAAGGAAAGATCTCTTCGCCCATTTCCGTTAAACGAAAAGGTCGGGATCTCCGATCTAAGAGAGGAACTTTCAGTTCTTTTTCCAGCTTGCTTAGAGTGCGGGAAATTTCCGCTGAATCGTGCCCGTATTGTTCAGCAGTTTTGCGAATACTGCCTGAATTACGAAGGTTTAGGAATAATTTCCAAACCTGAATTTGATCCGAAGCTTTCATTTGGAAATTTGAGGATTTAATCAATATTTATTGATAATTTTATCAATATAGGTAGAAAAGGCTCTTTTTAAAAATCCTAATCTTTTTATTTTTTCTACCATGTTTTCTGTGCCTCATTCTAAGGAGAATCTCATGAATACAACAGCAAGATTTCATTTAACTGCAGCTGCATTTGGAGTGCTGATTGCCTCTTCTGCTTACGCTGAAACAAATCAGGTCTATTCCTACACGGTTCAAGCGCACAATGCACCGATGACCGTCGATGTGATCATGAAAGATGGAAAGATCGCCAATATCCTTACGGATAACAGAGAGAGCCCGGGTGTCGGAAAACTGGCTATTGCGAACCTTTCTAAGAAAATAATCAGAAATCAAACGATCAATGTTGATAATGTAACTGGCGCTTCCGTGACCAGTATGGCGTTGAAATATGCCGTCAAGAAAAATCTTGAGGCTGCCGGTGCTGATCTCTCTAAATTCCAGGACAAACTTCCGAAGGCGCAGCTGAAAGATTCCTATAACAGCGAAGTTGTGATTATTGGAGGCGGCGGAGCGGGTCTTGCGGCAGCCGCGTCAGTCATTGAAGCCGGCGGAACAGCGATCATTGTTGAAAAACTTGGATATTTAGGCGGCTCCACAGTAGTTTCCGGCGGCGGATACAACGCGGTTGATCCCGAAAGACAAAACCGTCAAAACATCGAAGACAGCATCGAAAGACATTTCCAAGACACGATGAGAGGCGGTCATAACAAGAATAATCCGGAATTGGTGAAGAAGCTCGTTGAAGAGGCTCCGGCAACGATGCATTGGCTGGAAGGCAAAGGACTTGGATTCGGACCTAAGGTACGAGTGATTGTTGGAGGCCTTTATCCGCGTGGTCATGGCGCTGAAGGAGGCGGTTACGGCTATATCCGAGTGTTGGAAAAATTCATCAAAGCCTATCCGGATAAAGTGAAAGTATTTACCGATACTCAGGCTGTGAAACTCATTAAGGATGAGGCTGGCAAGGTGATTGGCGTTGTAGGCAAGCACGACGGTAAGGACGTCAATTTCATGGCGAGCAAAGGTGTCATCATTGCAACCGGTGGTTTTGGTTCCAACGTAGAAATGAGGCAAGCCAAGAATACCGGAGTATGGAAAGAAGTCACGCTCGATAAAAATATTCCCTGTACGAACAATTTCAAAGCATCTCAAGGCGACGGGCTAAAACTCGCCGAACAAGTCGGTGCTAATGTCATCAATCTTGATGATATTCAGCTGCATCCGGGCGGAACTCCGAAAACAGGTATTATGTCCAGCTGGCCTAGCGGAAGAAACCGCATCTTCCTTACGCCCCAAGGTGACCGTTTTGTGAATGAAGATGCGGCACGCGATACTCTGTGCAAGGCCATCTTTAAAGAGGGCGGAAACTATTGGATTGTCTCAAACCATGTGAAATATCCGACTTTGGATTATTTGTCCAAGAATTTAACAATTGGAGAAATGATAAAGTTAGGACAAGCTTTCTCTGGCAACACGATTGAAGAGCTTGCTCAGAAAACGGGTATGGATCCGAAAAAACTTCGTGCATCGATTGACACCTATAACAATGTCGTTACAGGGAAAATTAAGGAAGACAATCTTGGCTTCAAAAAATTCACACAGGATGATAAGCCGATGACGGAAGGTCCTTTCTACGCCACGCCCATGGTTCCTGCAGTTCACCATACAATGGGCGGCATCCAAATTAATTCAGCGGCCCAGGTATTGGATAAGAATGGCCAAGTTATTCCAGGACTTTTCGCAGCGGGCGAAGTGACCGGCGGTGTTCATGGTTCTAACCGAGTCGGCGGAAACGGCATTGCAGACGCGATGGTTTTCGGAAGAGTTTCCGGACAATCTGCTTTGAAGTAATTTCCTGGAAGTAAAAAGGAAGCCGCATGCTCAACGCGGCTTCCTGAGCATACGGCTAATTAAAAAACTTTTTCGTGAAAGTGTTTATCGCTCAATGTCTGCTGCTTTCAGACGATAAAGAATAGCCAGTTGGCGATCATTGTGACGACGAAAGCCACGATCATCGGAACAGTTGTTCTTCTTACCAGTGCCATTGGAGAAATGCCAACCGCACCTGCGACGGCGATGACAACACCGGCGACTGGACTCATGGCTCTAAAGATTCCGGAAGCAATTTGCATCGGACTAACAATGGCAGCCGGATCTCCGCCAAAACTTGCAGCTACATCTGGCGCCAATGCTGCAAAACTGGAAAAAGCTCCGACTCCGGATCCGGTCAGGAAAGTAACCGCTCCGACAATGACAGTCAGAACTGTTGTCATGCCGCCCATTCCCAGTCCTAAACCGTTGGCAGATTGAATAAGTAATGCTACAACGCCTGTTGCCTTTAATCCGGCAGCAAAGAATTCCGCGCAGATAATTAACGCAACGATAGAGGCGAACATCGCGCCCATCTTTTTGAAAAACTGCATCGCTTCTTTGAATACTTTCTTAGCGTCGCGGAAACGAATGAGTTCGATGAGCACAACTAACACCCAAACGAGTAGAAGAGCAGAAACAGTATTGAGCTGGATCTTTGCGTACACAAGCTTGGAGAAGATGATCATTAAGATAACGGGCAGGATCGGGAAAATGGCGTACCACTTCGGCGCGCGGCTTTCTTCCGGAGCTTCGATGGTCTGAGTCTGAGAATAGATGTCATCATTCTTTTTGTCGTAGTACTTTTGAACGAAATAGTGAGCAATGGCTACGGATGCAATGACGCATAAGGCAACCGGAAGCTGGTAATGAACAAGGTAAATAACCGGTTCGACACCTGCTGTTTTAGCCGCTAAGTTGGCCGTTCCAGCTGCCGGTGCAAATCCGATGCAAGCAGTTGTTCCTATAACCGCTACGGCTGCAGCAGGAGAGACTCCGACACCAACTAAGATTGGGAATAAAGCAACTAAAAGCAGCATAGCCAGACCGGCAGCCGATGGAATAACGATAACGAGTGCTGTTCCGATCAAGTAACCCAGGACAAGAATGAGGTACGGCTGAGAGAGCCTTCTAAGAGGTTTGATGCAGAAGTCAACTAATGCCTTTGCCGCCCCAATCGTGTCCACGTAGGCGGCAAAACCGCCTGCGGCCATGATCAGAAAACCAATGCCGGATACTTGCTTAGTACCGATAGAGCGGAGCAGGTCAAAGATGTCAAAAACCACAAAGCCCGAAGGCTTTACATCTTTCGGGAGAAAATTTGTTACTCCAAAACTAATGGCTAGAAAAAGCATTGCCAAGCCCGACAACAGCAGTGTCATATGAGTTTGAGAACGCTTTATCAGTAAGTAACCCGTGTATATCAGGATCGCGATCGAGATCCATGGCATAAAGTTCATCATATTCTCCTTGATGGTTGTTTTTGAGGCTTTATTTCGGTTGAAAATGCAAATATGCAAAATAGTTATTTCGAGAATGACCTCCTTTAGGTATTATTTTGCTGAGATGCTTGTGGCACAAGGCAAAACCCGCTACTCTAATTTGCAGAAACGCAAATAGAGAGCCTAATGAATCCCATCAATAACTTAGAAGCGTGGCGTGCTTTGGAATCTTTTTCCAAGTGTGGAAGCTTGATTGACGCTGCCAAGGAACTGGATGTGGAAGTTTCCACAGTGAGCCGCTCAATTGCTTCTTTAGAAAAAGCTTTGGATAGAAAGCTCATTGACCGAACTAAGCGGCCGGTTCAAATCACAGAATTTGGTAAAGAAATCCTCGATCGCTTCACTCCTGTGCTTCGGACTCACGATCGCTTCCTTGAGCTGACAAAAGAAGATAGTTCTTTAATTGAAGGTGTTATTAAGTTTTCTGCTGCTTCAGGCTCTCTATCAACTTTCTTAATGGGTTGGTTGCAAAAGTTCAAAGAGCTGTATCCCGAGGTAAATTTTCATGTTTCTAACGGCCGTCAGTTAGAAGAGTGCAGAAAAGGCGAAATTGATATTGTTTCCGTTAATGGTGACTTCAATCGCGACGGTCTAGTTGTTTTAGATCGAGGGGTGCCTGTTTTCGTTGCTGTTGCTTCGCCTGAGTACCTTAGTAAATACGGTGAACCAGCGCACCCGGGAGACCTAACGGAGCACTCAGGTTTTTGTTATACGGGACCCGTAAGACCTCCTACAAGATTTTTGGAAAGAGGACAGGAAAAACATCCTGTCGTTTTCAAGAGCACGATGGAATCGACTGACATCATCATGATCAAAAAGGCTCTAACCAGCGGATTGGGTATTGCTGTTGACATGCCTCTTTACCACTGTGCAGATTTATTGGAGTCGGGGCAGTTGAAGGTTATTTTGCCCGGCCGGCACCAGCCGAGCTGGGGTGCATATGTCGCTTGTTCGAAGGAAGCGTGGCACAAAAAACGTGTCAGACTTTTCATGGAGTGGTACGCGAACCAATCCACTCAAGAATTCCTGCACGTACGAGAGCGTCTTGAAAAGATTCTTGGTAAAGAAGAGACAAGTAAATATTATCCGTAACGACAGAAATGCCTAGGCCGATTGGTGGCTATAACTTTAGAAATTCTGCGCTAAATCAGAAAGAAGGCCTTTAGCTTTTTCAGTGTCGGGGCAAATACGGCCAATTAGTGCTACCTTGTCCGCAGCCGCACACAGTTCAAAATGTGCAGCAGCCTCAAAAAATAACTCCGGATCTTTCATAAGCTCTGCTTTCAGATCCTCTGTATCGCACTCAACGATCCTCACAGGAGTCATTGCAAAACACGCTTGTCCACAGGGTCTTTCAGAGAAAAAATTCAGATATCCGGACGCTAAACAGAAAGGCGTGGCGATCGCATATGCTTCCGTGTTTACAGTCTGAGGGTCAAGCATTGCTTTTCCAATGATCCCGTCTATCACCACAGCTAACTTGTGGACGTAAGAGTCTTTTGCGTAAAGTAATTCGTCTTTGTGCAGCGTTCTCTCGCGCCCTAACTCTTTAACAAGGTTAAAGAGCCGCTTGGGTATCTTAGGCGCCGCTATCCTCGGGTCAATGGATATGATGGTTCCTTCGCCCAAGGTTCTCTCAGAGGAGATATTTGCTTGGAAGTAATTGGGTTGATGTCTATCGTCTGCGTCTAATGTATTCATAGGAAAAACTTCCCAGTTGAAAGAGCTGTCTGGAGATACCGGGGCTTAGAAGAAATGAACCATACCGACATGAGTCACAATGCGATTTGAGCCTTTTTCTCCTCGCAATAGGCCCGTTCCTTGTGCTCCGGATACAACGGTGTAGGCCATGGTTTGTTTGCTGAGGAAGTAGTGGTAACCGAGCGCACCGACATGACGATTGAAGTGATTAGGCCCGACTCGTCCCGCGTCTTTTCCTCGAACGAATTGGTATTGGCTGATGAAATAACCGCCGAACAATGGGAATTTATCGGCAGGGCCCGTAAAACGCCGTCATTCATGACGGTGATATAAGGGCCCAACAGAAGGGTTGCCCAACCGTATTTTGCTGTCCCATATATTTCAAAACTCCTTCTTAATGCAGTTAATTCAGTTGTACGGAAATTTCGAGAGATAATTGACCCGCAAGCCGACGTGATTCTTTTTTCAATCAAGTTCTGTTAATTCCGCTCCAATATTCAAAAAACCGGAGCGGAATTTCCCTTCATGCCTCTCACTATTGCAGAATACGACGACGGTCAAAAATCGGGCGAATGAATAAAGTACAAGCGCAGTGTCTGCCTCGCCTAATATCACTACTCTTTCTTATTCATGGGCCAAGTATAATTAGCGTAGGAAATACAAGGAATACAATGCTGATACGAACTGCCTTTAAATTTGAATTAAAGCCTAATGGCCGGCAAGCTCGTCAAATCAGCCAATTCTGCGGCTGTGCCCGTTATGTCTACAACCGTACCTTATCTCTTGAGAAGTCCCTGTACGCAAAAGATAACAAACACTCATTCAGATATACGGAGGCCGCCAATAGACTGCCTGAGTGGAAATCGAAACATCCTTTTCTGAAAGAGTGTCATAGTCAGGTGCTGCAGCAGTCCCTAAAAGATCTTGATCGGGCCTACACCAATTTCTTCGAAAAACGGGCGAATTTTCCAAAATACAAGAAGAAGTTCCGGCATGATTCTATTCGTTTCCCTCAAGGAGTTGAACTCGATGAGGTTAAACAAAAGATTAGGCTGCCGAAACTCGGTTGGGTTGGATATAGAAAAAGCCAAGACATCATCGGTACGATAAAGAATGTCACCGTCATTCGCCGCGGCGATAAATGGGATGTCAGCATCCAGACGGAATATGAGGACAACCCGCCTGCTCCAACTCCTTCCGAGATAGGGATTGACATGGGGGTCAAACGTTTTGCAACTCTGTCGAACGGAGAGTTTTTTGAGCCCATCAGCCCTTTCAAGCGTGAGCGGGAAAAACTTGCAAAACTTCAACGAAAATTATCCCGACAGAAAAAAGGAAGTAGAAACAGCAGAAAAACGAAGATAAAGATTGCACGACTGCATCACCATATCGTCGACAGCCGAAGAGACTTCCTACATAAGACTTCGACACAGATAGCCCAAAACCACAGCACCGTGTACGTTGAGGATCTGAAGGTCTCTAATATGTCAGCTTCTGCCGCCGGAACAATAGAGAATCCGGGCAAAAAGGTTAAGCAGAAGAGCAGCTTGAACCGGTCAATTTTGGATCAAGGATGGTATGGCTTTTTCCGGATGCTCTCCAATAAGTTGGAGCGGAGAGGAGGAAAATTAATCAAGGTTGATCCCAAAAATACCAGCCGAACATGTCCGCTATGTGGTTTGGTTTCTGCGGAGAACAGAAAAACGCAAGCCTCTTTTGCGTGTGTTGCCTGCGGATACCGAGCCAACGCGGATTTGGTCGGAGCGATAAATGTACTAAGGGCCGGACGGGCCCGGTTAGCCTGTGGTATGAGCGGCGCAGTAAGGCCGCTGTCAGCAGGAACCCAGAGAGACCCACTGCAGCATTAGGCTACGGCCGCTGCAGAGGTGGTATGAAATCCTCGCTATTTATGACGAGGAGGACGTCAAGGAAATGAAGCTCAGCTAATTAGCTGAAAGTTGAAGAAAATCCTTCTGTTTTTCCGGCAGAAGGATTTTCGTGTTTGTCGGTTCTGAAAATTTGGTTCTTTGGCTATTTCTTCCAAGTGCTGAACGGGTTAGACACTAAATTAGAGTTGAAAAAGCGCGGATCCAGCGAGACCTCTTTCCCGAGCCATTCCGGCTTAGGGAATCCGGCATCTACAGAGGGAAGCTCTATTTCAGCTACAACCAGTCCTTGATTGACACCTAAGAATTCATCAATCTCCCACTTTAATCCGTTGTCAGTGGGAATCACGTAGCGTAATTTTTCAATGATCGGTTTCTCTGCAAGCTCATCCAGCATTTTTTCAGCGTCGCTATAAGGGATCTCGTACTCAAATTCGAGGCGTGTGCAGCCAACTGTTAAACCCTTTACCGTTAAAAAGCCTTTGTCTCCAATGGTTCGGACCCTGACGGTTCTCTCTTTAGCGCTGTTGAGATAGTCTTGTCGATACAGAACTCCGACTGCACCCTTTCTCCAGGAATCGCCTACAACTAAAAACTTCCGTTCAATTTCCTGCGACACCGTGCTTCTCCTTTATTTTGCTGTCTGTCTATTGTGACATTTTCTACGCATCAGCAAAGGCTTGGCTGTCCGCATTCACATAATCCACCGGCAGAAGCAGTACAGTACTCAAGACAAAGGCGCCAAAATCGAGTAGGGGAAGCTTTCACCTACCCCTCTCACACCACTGGGCATGCGGGTCTCGCACCCAGCGGTTCCAATTAACCTATGCGGGTCGCCTACTT
>NZ_DBMALT010000048.1:0-18130 GCF_057870745.1 Parasutterella sp.
CGATAAGTTTAAAATTAAAGTAAGGGTAAAGGAAAACCGCTCTGTTCATTTGGGCGGCAATTAAATAAGATTAACCACTAAATCGTTACTAAAGACAGGGGGGGGGAAGACGGTAAGCCGGAAAAATTTGACGAACTAAAGACTTTCTTGGTAACTAAGGACACCGTCGGATTCAAAGGTCTGAGACAAGGTAGTTCGTTGATTATTGCGTCTAACGGTGAGAAGAAGCTTTTTGAGTTTGTCGATATTCTTAAGGTTACAAAACTGAAACCGTGAGGTTGCAATTAGAGGTTGAAGCAAAAACCAGTCCGAAGCATGTGCTTTATTTTTCTGCTTTTCTTTTGTCTAGCCTGAACCTAAAAATTCTTACTTAAAAACATATAGATAATTATTTCACGTTATTTAATGTTATTTAATTTCTATCCGTTGTTTTGTATAGTATTAGACGTAGGAGGCTCTAGATGGGCGCGAAATGGACAATCACAGGTTTGACCTACGACAGGGATAAGGCTGAGAGAAGAGTTGATGGTAACAATCCTCAGGTGAGTTGCCCTGTTTTGTTTTCCGCTCAGTGTGCCAGCTTTACTTGTTTCATGACTTCTGACATTAATCCAAGTATGGAGAGGTCTCTTATCTGGGAAAAATCGCCTCAATTGTTTCTAGATGCCGAAGAAAAGGAGGCTCCTGATGGTCGAAATGAACGTTCCATTGTTGCTTCGGCTTTGTCCGGCCCAGAAGTTCTCGAGCTTTTGAATGCTGAGGCATATCTCAGGCTTTCAAGAATGGAGATTGCGGACAACAAAGAGGAACAACTCCGTTATCTTGAAAAGCTCAGCTTGATTAAAAAGTCAGGGTTAACGTATGATATTCCGCTTTTTAGCGCCTACCTCTTAGCTCGAAATTTATCGGACTTCGATCGACTGGCTGGAAAGCGGGTTCGGATTGTCTCATACAGCGGTAACGATAATTTGACTCCTGTTGTTTGTGACAAAGAGTTCAAAGAAGGAATCGTCGAGGCGTTTAAATCAGTCTACCGGGAGCTCAATGGTTTGATTCCGGGCCGCGAACGCATTGATCCAGAAAGCGGAAGAAGGTTAATTGAATTCTCGATACCAAAAGCTGTCCTTAGGGAGGTGCTTTGCAATGCCTTTGCTCACCAAGATCTATCTTCCGAAGGCGACGGGATACTTGTAGAAATTTATAAAAATAGAGTCGAGATAACAAATTCAGGCAAACCAGTCTTGGATCAACTTCATTTTCTTGATGGCGGTCCCGTTACAAAGAATGAAAAAATTTTTACTGAAATGAAGAATCTTGGCTTAGTTGATGGACAAGGCCACGGCTGGAGAAAAATCGTTAAGGAACTTGAATCTCGTAGTCTTCCGGCTCCTGGAATTAAGGTCAGGAAAAATTCAATAACAGTGACGCTTTGGTTTGAAAAACCATTGAAGCTCCTTTCATTGGATCAAAGGAACTGGACGGTATATTTGCACACCGTGCTGAGATATCTGCTCAACGAGCCTGCGAATAATGCGTCTCTCAGACAGAGGCTGAATTTGCCTGAGTCGAAATCTTCCACCGTTAGCAAGTTGTTCAGACAGACAGCAGAAGGAGATCTTGTGAAACCCTTTGATAAGCATTCTTCCAATAAGACAAAGAGGTACGTTCCTGTTTGGTGTCAGGACTCGTCTCAAAGTCCCGTGAAAACTAAGGATTATGAAAAGCTGAAGCTAGAAAAAGAGAAGACAAAAAACTCTCAGAATCCCTCGTCAAACAAAGCCTTCATCGACCAGGAAGACGAGCAACTTATTCAAAAAGCCCGTCAGCGCTTGAAAGAACAGGGATCTATTCGAGTCAGGATTGAAGACTTGTGATTAGCGCCCTTACTTTGATATACGGAACCGCAAAAAAAAAACTGGTGCTCCCGGAAAACCAGAAATCGACAGTGAGGAATTGGATTTGATCAAATGCAAACTGACAAGGCAATGGCATTACGATAAATACAAACAGGAGTTCTTATGTCGAATCTGATTTCCGCGCAGTCCACTTTAAATGACAGATACCAGACAACGATCCCCGAAGTCGTGAGGAATGTTCTGAATTTAAGCAAGAGCGACACACTTGTATATTCTGTTGATTCAGACGGGAAAGTTGTAATCAGCAAGTTAACTAGTTGTGAAGACGATCCCGTCTTGAATAACTTTTTAGGTTTTCTTGCCAAGGACATAGAAAATTCTCCGCAGAACTTAGTTCCTATGACAGTTGAGAAGTTTGTGAAAATTTCTTCTCTCGTAGAAGACATTAAGATTGATCTCGAGACTCCTTTGGATTCAGACGATGATGAATGAAAAGTCTTCTTGGAGGATATTTTTTTCAACCGGCCTCTGAGAAACAATTTTCTTCTCTGACTGCTAAAGTAGAGCTTTTGAAAAACAAATATCCTGACAGTTATCAAAAGAAAAAAAGTACAAAAATTCTTGCAGCCATAAGGCAAATAATCATCACGTTATCTATAGACCCGACACAGCCGATTTTCAGGCAGGGAAAGACGTTGGGAGATCAATATCTAAATTGGCACAGGCTGAAATTTTTCCAGCAGTACAGGTTATTTTTTCGCTATCAGACTTCAGCCAAAATCGTTGTAATCGGTTGGGTTAACGACGATTCAACATTACGGGCCTACGAATCAAAAAACGATGCCTATAGAGTTTTTGCAAGGATGCTCGACAACGGCAATCCTCCTTCAAATTGGGATGAACTGCTTTCGGCATCTCACGAGTGCGATTTTGAACTTTGAACCATTTACAGAATGCCTATAAAAAGCCAAAAATCAGCGGTAGGCAGGCAATAGATTTAGGCAAATAAGCTCCTTAAGTTCTTAAGAATTTAAGGAGCAGATGATTAATTCTTTACTTCCCTTTCTATTCGAGCTTCTCGGTAGCCAAGTCCGCCTGCAAGAGAATTAAGTAACAGAGTGCTCATTCCTCTTTGTCCATCGTGGTAGCCAATAGAAGCGTCGTTAATACGTTCTTGTCTCAATTCAGTCATCGCATTCTGGTTCATAAGTCCTATTGCATTTGCCTCTTCCTGCTCATCAAATTTCTTGTTGAAATCTTTTAATCCCGCGTTTAACGAGGTCGATAAGAAGGAGGTGTCCTCGGTTTTGTCTATGAACGAAGTTGCTAGTTTGCCGATCACTTCTTCCCCCTTGCGCTGCAAAGCAGATAAGGAGTTTTCTCCTTGACGTTTAAGAGCGTTTTGTTCAAGACCGTTTTCTTGTATTTGTCCGGGACCTAAGTGACGGACATCTGCCGCACGGTCGTAAGAATCTGCGGCAGCTGAAGCACCTAGATACTCTCGTTTATCAGAAGAATCAAAGAGGGCTTTAAGATGCGATTCTGCAGACAGGTTGTCTGATGATAGTAATTTCTGCATAACCAAGATGTCGTTATTGACGGCAGTTTGATTCGTTCCACTCAGATTTTCCGAGTTGGATCGAGAAGCCGAGAATGTTTCCGAAAGCGTTCGGCTCCGATCATTAGAGGTGCGATAGGCTTTATCCAGTGCCGCGGAGAAGCTTTCAGCAGCTCGGCGCATTTCATCATTTGAGGTCGAGGCGGCAATTTCTTTCGCTGTGCCCTTGAGTGCATGGTAGGCTTCAGCTTTCTGACGCTGGGTCGCGGCGCTTTGAGAGCCTGTTGCAGTGTCTACGAACTGCTGAGCAGTTTTTGCTTCCAGTCCGATTCCCATTCCTGCAGCTTCAGCTGCTCCGCGAAGATGGGACATCGCATTTTGCACATGACGTGCAACAGGTTTTCCTTCGGAATTTTTGGCCTGCGTCGGTACGGCTCCCAGTAAAGCCGGACTTTGAGCAGCAGCTAGGTTTAGAGTTTCAGGAGAAGTTGAAGAAGCTCCCTTGGCATCTTTGGCCGCGTCCTTTGCAGCATCTGTTGAGAACTGAGCTTCTCCGCCTCCGGCTTGAAGTTTTGCTCCGCTCGCGAATGACAAGTTCTCGGAATTAGATAAGCCTCTGGATACAGTTGAAGATTCTCCTGAGCTCTTCGAATAAGAAGATGAAGACGAACCGGCAGTAGACTGACCGGCACTCAGGCGTTCGGACAATCCTTGGCTCATGGCTCGAGCAAATTCTCGGCTGACTGCATTTGAAGAAGAAGCTGCCGAAGACAGAGAAAGGGCTTGAGTCTCAGAAGCAGTCAAAGTTGTTGCGGCAGAGGAAGCAGTGCCCGTGGTTCGGCTGTGCGTTAATGCACCGGAAGAAGAAACACCTAAATCAATGGAGGTTCGAGCCATTCCTGTTACGGTTCCCGTTTCATCTCTCGTGACGGAGCCATAAGCTGTTTGGGATTTAGAAGCATAAGGATCACTCCAAGAGGAAGAAAGATCGGATTTGTTCGCTGAAGCCGAGTTCATGGACGTATTTCCCATAGAGACGTTTCCGGCATTGAAGTTTCCGGAGGCCGCTTGAGCGGAGGCGCCGGAAGAAGCGCCTTGTGCAGGGGCCATTAAACCTGTGGCCATAGAGACAAAAGCCATATCGCTGCCTTTGGCAAGTGCAAAGGCAATGACGGGAATCAAAAGCATGATGCTTCCGGCAATGGCTTGAGAAGTGGCGCCTGCCTCACGAATGATTCCGGCAGCGAGCAAGGTACTTCCGCCGAATTCTGCAGCGATTCGATTCATCGGATTGGCATCTACGGAAATCATCAGATAGTTAGCAACGGAGAGAAGCGGCGCCCACAGCTGGAACCAAATCAGCAATACAAAGAATGATCTAAAAACCGCGCCTGCGGCGCTTCCCGCTGCCACCATCAAAAGGAGCATTAGAGGGAAGGCGGCAATAACGATGAATTCAACGCAGTTGCGGATTTTGGGGAGACTGTGTTCTGCTAAACGGGCCAATGTGCGGTAATTAATTTCGGATGTGAGATTGGCTTGTGAAGCGGAATATTTAGCGGCGAGATCCAACGGGGCGCCGGCCTGCGCGGCGATGGACGCCATACCGCGCGGAAGCGCGGTGAGCATGACGGAATGCTTGAGGCTTTGCTCCAAGGAACGAGAAACACCGAGAAGAAGTGCTTCGCTTTGCGGAAGGGTGCGCCGAATGACATCGGCGGGATCTATTCTTTCCGGGACTAAGACAGTACCGAGGCGCTTGGACAAGAAGTCGAGTTCAACAGTGTTGAGATGCTGATCGAGGCTTTGGAGCGCTTGATCGCATCTTTGAACGGTGCCGTCGGAAGAGACGGAAGAGCGAGCAGGATTGATCCAGCCGTCTGCGGAAATCGTGGCCCAAATGTCGCCTGAGTGGCTGAGCTCAGCCGCTTTATCAGGATGATCCAAGAGTTCGGGCCCGATACAGTCGGCAATGACACGATCGGTTAAGGCTCGGCCTTCGGGTGTCACGGGGCCGGCGGCTAAGAGACTATTTAAAGCACGCTGAGGATAGACCAAGCCGAACTTAGAGAAGCGTTCCGCGTCCGGCAAAGAGAAAGCGGTTTCGAAGCTTTCGGTGAGGAAATGGCCGATCTTAGAAGTGGCTGAAGCAAAGAAGCCGACGCCGAACGGGACGTTGCTCACGACATAAACATCCGCGCTTCGTTCGTCGTGTATAGCGACATCCACTTTAGGGACGAGCATTACAGAGTAAAACAGGACGGCGGCAAAAAGATAAACCTTTGAAGCCAACCCCTGCCACTTCAGAAGGGCGCCGGTGAGCGTGACAAGAAAACCGGCAAGAACGGCGGTTTTAAGGAGACCTTCGTAGGAACTTCCTGAGCAAATCGAAACCAAGGCTTCGAATAAATCTCGGATTTGGCCTCCGTTCCAGTAGGCGTAATAGTCCATCACCATTAGAGGTTTTCTCCGAAGGAAAGATTGGCCGCTAAGTCAGCAGCTAATGCGCCCTTGACACTTCTTTCCAAATGTTCAATCTGCGTAATGAAAGAGTGGGCTCGGCTCATCTGCTGAAAGACCGCATCGCTGCGCGATGCGATGTCTTTACGAACTTCATCGATTCTTGCCTCAATGACTTTTAGGTGTTCGGCGGCAATGACACCGGTTTGAGAAGCCGAAGAGGCGGAAGCTGCGGCCTTGATGTCTAAAGACAGACGATCCATGGCTCGGATGACGGCCTCAAAGGCGGCCGCTTCGACATAGATCCGCATGATGTCTTGAGAGAAGCCTAAGTAGCGATGAGAAGCGGTGGCATTGATGAGACGGATTAAGGGGATGGTGGAAGAGGAAGCTAAAAGCAGCATGTCGGCTTCGGAGACAAGATTTGGGTCTCGGCGCAGGATGGAGTTTCTGTAGTTAGAGGCGGCCTTCATGAACTCGTAGGGAAGATTGACTTCATCAAGCGTGGTCTTTTTAACAGACAAGCAGCGGTCATCGCCGTCTTCTTCCACACAGCGGAGACGGAAAGCTTCGCTTTCTAAAACTTGGGTATCGGGGCGTCCGAACAGAAAACCTACTAAGTCCTGACCGGCAATCGGGATGGCGCGGGTGACGGTGTCTTTGCCGCTGCCTTCTCGGACATAAATGACGGTGCCCACGAGCGTCATCATGAGTTCTTTAAGCTCTTTGCTGTAAGAAGCATTAAAGCTGCCGCCGGAAAGCAGAGACCATGTGAGGTTTAACTCCGGAGCATCGACCACATTACCGCCGGAATCTTTACGGGTCGGCGCGTAATCTAAAACCGCTGCGCCGTCGGTTCGGGTCTTCGCATCGGCCTCAGAGGCGTCGGAGACGATGCCTGAGGCTCGCAAAGCATTGCGGGCGTCAAAGCCTGTCTTTTGAATCCATTGTTCTGCACCGCTCATCTTTAAGAGGTTTTGTGCGGAGGTGCAGGAGTCTTGGAACATGTTGGTGTATTGGCGAATCATGTCACGGAAGCTTGTGACTTGTTCATTAAGGTCAGGCGCTAAAGACTGAAGAGCAAGCTGGAAGGCTAAGCCGGGAAGTGCGGTACCGATGTTGCGTAAGAAAGCGACAAACTCTTCTCGAGAAGGAATACCGAAGGCGCCAAGAAATAAGTCAATGCCGCCGCAGCCGGCAGACAGAGAAGGCGGCGTGAAATAAAACGCATTGAAATCTTTGCGCGGAGCTCGATAGACAAATCCGCCGCCTGTGACGGTATTCATACCGGAAGACTGATAGACACCTGCCGGTGTGACGTTGCCTTGGTAAGAACCGGCGGCCGAATAGAAGTCTTTCATGAAGCCTGCGGAAGCGTCAGCCGTGAAGAGACAGGTGCTCAAAGTCAAAGCGGAGAAAAGTTTTGTGAATTTACGGGTCATGGCTGAAGAGGATTAAAGGGAAGGAGCGGCGGCAGGCGCGGTTAAGACAGTGTTCGGAAAAACGTCAGGGGCAGACAAATTTGTGGTCTTTTGCACAGAGTTTGCGGCCTGCGCGCCGCCGAAAAGCGACTCTCCGGGCTTGCTTAAAGCCAGTGTCTGAATGCGGCTTAGCATGTCTTCAAGCGAAAGCACACCGGAAGAGACCAAGTAAGAGGCGGATTGATCGCGTTTAACCATAAAGAGCGCGGGCACTCGGTCCAATCCCATTCCGTTGGTTAAAAGTTTGGAGACACCGTTGTCCGGCAGCGCATCCGGGAAATGATCATTAGGCGAGCCGTCAAGAGAGACGGCAAGCACATCAAAACCAAACGTATCCTTGAGCTGCTTGACCAACGGAGACTGGAGAGCGCAAAAGCGGCAGTCGGAGCGATAGAAATACATCAAGCCCCATTCTTGGGCGATCTGAGGAATCTGTTCTTTACGAGTTTGGTTTCTGTCTTCCTTTAAGGAGACCTGAGCGAAGTTTGCGGCCGGATTGAGGGTTGAGAAATCAAACTGCGGGTTCTGCCAAGAAACCCGACGGTTCATGTCGGTAAAGAGGGCGGCTTTTTCTTGGACGAAGTGGTTGACCTCTTGGAAGGCTAAGACATTGGCTTCCGTGGGAAGAAAGGTCGCGTTCTCTAATCGTTTGGTGTACTCAGCTCTCAGTTCAGCGGCGCTCAGGATTAAAGAAAGATCTTTAGGCGCATTAGGATCCGGAGCTTTTTTCTTTAATTCTTCAGGCGGATAGTAAAGAAAACCTCGGTCATCTGAATTCCAAACGTCTTCTTCCCAGAACGAAGCCGCCAGGGATGCAGGCGCGGCGAGTGTTAAGACAAGCGATAAAAGAAGACAAAGATTTTGTGGTCTTTTGCACATAATTAGAGGTTAGTTTTTAAGATTTTTAGAAGGAGCTTTAGACGATGAGGGGCGGGTAGGCGCTGTCGGAGTACCCGTGAAGTTGGGATCGACGACATGCGAAGAACCGACCGACGGCGGGACATAAGCACCTAAGTCTTTATCGACTAAATTCTTGGTATGGGTCGTTCCTCGGTCTTGGGCGGCAGCGGAATTGAGTTCGTTCTTTTGGACGATTAAGGCTTCGAACTCAGACACGTCCATCGCGTCAAAATCCAAGCGTTCGAGTTCGTCCTGGGTAAAGCCTTCGCACTGAGGGTTTTGCGCCGAGCCCCAGCCTTTGCCTAACTGAGGACGGCCTTGTTCCTGAAGGATGCGGGCAAGAGGCGAGTTGTAGCAGCAGTAGCTTTCTTTTCTTTCCACGCAGGTGACGACTTTCTTAGAACAGTAGGTTCCGACGTAGTGGCAGAGCTTCTGGCCTTTCTTGAGCATTAAGGTTTGCTCTTTAGGTTCGCACTGCAGATAGTCCAATGCAATTTGGACGGCAACGGACATGGCGAAAGAGGTGGGGTCAAAGGTGAAATACATTTGGCCCCCTTGGAGCGTCATTCCGAAACCATAGAAAGAGAGCGACGGATTGTAGATACCGCTCGTTGCATCGCCGTAGAGCATATTCAAGATGCCGGAGGTAGCGTCAGAAGCTGACAAGACGTCATAAACATAAGGACTGCCGATGTATTTGACGGTTTCTACCGTCACGTCTCCGGCAAATCTCATCGCTTTGCCAAAAGCAGACGAATTAGCCGTTCCGGCTTTGACTTTGGTATCGCAGCAGGAGAAACCTAAGACTTTCTTGGAGCATTCGTCGACTTCTCCGTTAAAGAAGCGGCCGTTGTCGTAGTCGCCGTAAAGGGCGCCTTGGCGCGCTGTCTCAAGCATTGTGATCACTTTAGAGAAGTCAGAATCGGCCGGGTCGCCGGAGCCCTCGCAGATGCCGTCCAAGCATTCGGTGGGACGGCAAATAGTTTCTGTGACAACGGAGCCTTCCTTTTCTACACAGCGATAAGTGTGGGCGGTCGTTAAGCATTTGCCTTGGTCATCGACCGCAATGCATTCGGAAGAGACTTTGACGCAGTCTTTATCGGCTTCGAACTTACCGCAGTCGTTTTTGGTTTCTTCGGAGCCGTCGCCTGAGGCTCCGCAGACATAGACGTGTTCATACTTCCAACAGTCTTTATAAACCGGGACGCCGTTGATGATCTTTTCTGCCGGGCCTTCGACGCATTCGGTTCGAAGCACCGTGCAGGCCGGATTATCTTTAAGGGGAAGACAAGTGTCCGAGGGTTCAATGGCGCCGATGACAATGTTTGAATCAATGATGTCGGCGCCGGGGGCAGAGATTTCCGAGTCGCCTTTGCAGAAGATTTCCTTTTTATAAGCAAGACACTTCGGGCCGTCGCGTTCGATACAGGTTGATTTACGGACTTCGCATTCGGGGAGCTTTTCTAGGGCTTCGCACGAGTTTTCGTTTAGGGATTTGGTGCAGTTATAGATGTATTTGCGCTGAATGCATTCGCCTTTATCGTTGGTCTGCATACAGGAGTAACCGGAGGCTTTACAGGTCATGCCTTCCGTTGCAGTCTTACAGGCTAAAAGATCAAAACCGGGTTTAGCGGGTGTTCCTTCCGGCGTAATGTCATCGCCTTCAATCGGATCGGTATTGACGCAGTGGTACTTCTGCGAATACTGCGCGCAGGTTCCGTCGGCACCGACGCGCTCGCAAACTTTTTCTCCTATGGGCTGACAGCCTTTAGAGGCGAGGATTTGGCAGCTGTTGGAGGCGCCGGGAGCAGCGCAGGCAAAAGCGAGTTCTTTCTTCCAGCACTCTTTATAAACGGCTACGCCGTTAATGATTCGTGTCTCAGGACCTTCGATACATTTCTCTTCTGCGATATAGCAGTCGGGATTGTCTAAGAAACTTGAACAAGTCGTCGTATCCGTTCCGGATATAACGGTATGAGAACTATCGAGAATTTCGATGTTTTCTGTTTCTTTTGCTTCTTCGGAACAGATATAAGTACTGTTCCAAGACATACAGGTACCGGTCAGGCTGTGACTCAGACACTCTGCTTTTGTTTGACGACAACCCGGTGTTTGTTTTAGGCCGGAACAATAATCGACAGTCGAGCTTGAAGTGCAGTGACGCGTGGTTTGATAGTTCCAGCATTCACGCCAAACTTCAACGCCATTGATGAATTTGGAGCCCGGGCCGTCGACACAAACTTCGGGGCCGTCCGTGCAGGCGGCACGGACAGCCGCTGAAGAGAGGACGGTCAGGGAGGACAAAAGGACGATTAAAGGAAGACGGATCATGATTCGAACTCCACGACCTTGCCGTCGTCGCTGACGCAGGTGGTGCGCCATTTGTCCAAGGAGATGTCATTGACGTTTTTCTGGAAAGAAAAACGCTTTTGGATGGAACCGGAGTAATCCCATTTACTCGGACGGGTATAGATGTCCATCTTGATATCGACGGTGCAGTTGACTCCGATGCAGCGGGTTTGTCCGGTCCAGACGCCTTTGCAGTTCGAGAAGTAATGTTCGTTCTGAAAGTCGGCCGCCTGTATCTCAAAACCGAAGTTAGCGGAATTTTTAACGTTGGTTTCTATGCGAAGTTTGGGGATCAGATCATTAGAGCATTGATATTTAAGCTCGATGACGTCTCCGCCGTTGCAGGCATCTTTACCGAGCGAAGACGAAGTCTCGGACTGAGCCTCAAAGAACTTGCCGATTTCGCATCCTGAGTATCCGACCACTTCCAGATATCGATTGCATCGATAAGTGTTTTGTTCAAACTGCTGAGTTTTACAGCGGTATTGATACGTACTTTGGATTTCGACTTTTTCTCCGACGTGGCAGGTCTGAGGCGGTGTATGGAGACACGTGTAGTCTTGGCTCGTTTCGTTGTAATCGGCGAGACACTCAACGGTGAGTTTCTTACCCGTTCGAGCAATACATTCGAAGAGCGTTGAGACGTCGAGCTTTTCTGTCCAGCCTTCAAAGCAGGACTGAGTAGAGCTGCCGACGGTGGTTTCTTCGCAGACTGCAAAGTCGGTCTGAGGCGGCCGGGTCGTTGTGATGGTTTCGCAGATTTCTCCTCCGTTGGGCGGAAGATCCGGAACTTTATTTAAGAGATGATCGCGATCCGCCAAGATATTGTCGAAGTCGGATTCCTCCCATCCCGGCCGGGAATGTGTGTCGTAAATTAATTGAACTGCACGGCAGTCCATAGACGTTTGCGACAAACAACCGTCGGCTTTAGAAGAGCCGGGTGTTAAGAGATTGCCTTGCCCTTTGGCAAACAGGTCTTTAAGTTCCGATACGTCTGCGCCGTATTCCGGAACCGTACCAGAAGCAGAGCTCTCTGTGAGGATGTCTTTGATCGACAGCTTGGCCGCTTCTTCTTTAGCAGCATCCATTGCGGATTGCTTATCGTAAGCAAAAGCTTGGCTGCTAAAGAGCATTAAAAGAGCAGAGCTGAGCAAAGCACGAGGAAAAAGGGTACACATTATGGTCGGTTCCCAAGTTTGACGCGAAGCGCGCGGGCGGCTTCGCCGACGGAGTCTTTGCGATCGGTTAGACGATCCAAGGCGTATCTCAACGTCACGTCTCCCGGGACGACAACGGCTTTTGCGCTTTGGACGCAGCCGTCCGAGGAAGCGGAGCTTTCTTCTTTGATGATTAAAGCGGGAACCTGACGAATATTGAATTCGGAGAATAGTTCGGGATTGAGCTGGACGTCGGCGCCGGAATCGATTAAAGGCTGAAAGGCCGAGAGCGACTGAGGATTAAGGAGCGGGAGTTTAGAGTCAGAGGGTCCTTTGGTTTCCGGAACGCCGCGAAAAACCAAAGGCACGCCGGCGTCTTTGACGTCACGGGCCAAACGCTCTAAGGAAGCCTCCGGCATTGAAAAAGACACCAAGACAAAGGCCTGAGGCAGAGGCTTTTGTGTGGCTACTTCAGGATCTCTCATCTGCTGAGAGAGTTCGGAAGAAGCTTCAAGGACATCTTCGATCATCCAAGGTTCCGAAGCAGCAAAGGTGATCAGCGGACAAGTCATCAAGGTGCTCAGAAGGAATTCGAAAAAGTACGATTTATTCATAAACGAATTTTTGAATAAGTGTGTTTAATTCAAAAAGTTTTATCTGGGTTAGATCGGATGGAGCATTAAGATTTGAAAAAGTAATCTCTTTTCAAAGATTGTTTTGAATTGGTGTGGATATTTCAAAATCAACTCGGCTGAATGCCCGCACCTTGGCAACAGTCCCGTTTGCGATAGATGAGGTAAGCCGCATCTTCTCCGCCGGAAGCCCAGGTTTTGCCGGAATGCCAAAGGGAAGTCGAAGCGCCCATCGGATAACAGCATCGTCCGTCTTGTTTACCTGTCGTTCTTGACGGATACATCATCTGAGTTCGATAGACACGTTTATCCATGATGGGTTCCAGATAAGGACCGCACTGGCCTTTTTCTCCGTAGGCCGCCCACTGAAGACCGGAGCGATGGAGTTTCATCGTGAAGCGCGCGACAAGCAGAGAAGAAGCTTGAGGAAAGTGAACATGAGAGCCGACCCAGCCGGTTAAGGGAAAGATTCCGCCGTGGCATCCTGCACACCAATAGAGTTCAGAAACCGGAAGCGAAGACGTTGCCGCCACGCAGTCAGCGGCGCAGGCTGCAGCCGCGGCCGGATTGGCAAAGAGCGAAGCATCCGGATTTAAGAAGAACGTAGTGACGGAATCATCCCAAAGCGGATCGAGTTCTGTCATATAGGCTAAATCCCATGCGGACTGTTCCAGACATTTCGTGTCGAGGAGAACTTCAAGGATAAAAAGCCAAGGCGTGAAGTACCAATGCACTTGATAAAAGGAAGAGCGCTGAGCTGAAGTGGATTTATTAGGAGTACGGCCGTGGGCCGGTGCTCGAATACCGACATTTAATTCCATTCCGCCGAGCGACGGAAAGCAGTAAGGCGTGCGAACCACTTCGGCGGTTCTTAACGGTTCCCAGAAGGACATATTGAGTCCCACGGTGATATTGGCGCCGGAAGCACAGAGACAAAGACGATTGGCATCGGTTTCCGGATCGGCATTGTTTCCGGAAGAAAGCGTAACGCCTCCGAGCTTGATCGGGAAAACACAGCTCCAGCAGACATCCGTGATCGGATTGATGATTCTGCCTTTGCAGTTTCCGGCAGAAGCGGAAGCTGCAAAACAGAAAGACAAAAGGAGTATTAGAAGAGAGCGTTTCATGGCTGTGGCATCAAAGAAAGGAGTTCGGACAATTGGTCGGGCGCAAATTCGGCGCCTTCAGGGCCTTCCGGACCATTAAAGAGAAGAGCAGGAACGGCTTTAATCCCGAAGACGCGGACGAGCGCACCGCCTTGGTCAAAAAACACACGGCGATTGAGCTTTTCCGAGACTTCTGCCGGGGTGCCGTTCACCAGAACCACCCGCATGTCCTTTTGAGATTGATAGAGCTTTTGAGCGGTACCGATAGACTTAGCATCCTTCCCGTCAATGAAGAGCAGTGAACGAGACAGATGCGGCATCGGGACGGACTGAGCCTGGCGAAGAAGAGATTCGGGTAGGGTTTCCGGGACGGAAGCAGACAATTCCCAAACCCGTATTTCCGTGGCTTTCTTCAATCCTGCAACCGGTGTCGGGTGTTCCAGTTCTCTAGCAATACGATCTTTGTTTTGGTTGAAACGGCGATCGTATTCACCGGACGCTTTCATGGCACCGACACGAGATTTAAAGGCTTCGAGAATGTCGGGTTCAGCAATATCGTGCAGCGGACCGAGCGGTTCGAGGATTTCCATTTTCGGTTTAGGTGCGCTCTCCTGAGAGCAGGGTTTGGCAACGGTAAACTTCACCGAAGGTTCGCTCGAGGCAACACTGTAGGCGGAAATGCAGACGATGGAAGAGGCGACAGCGCAGGTTGAAAGAATTGCACGGGTTAGGTTCATGACAATCTTCAATCATTAAAAGAGAGGATGAGCTCTGCCGCTGAAGCGGCAGCGATCAATTAAGCCGAAGGATTCATAACGACTGTCGTAAGAATCTTTGTGCGTTCCGCGCACAAAGTATTGGTCTTCACCTAAAACCTGAGGTTGTGTGGCTTCCAGAGGATTACCGTTCAGAGCGCGTTTTTTGGCAGTGGTCAGTTCTTTGCCGTCGCAATAGAACGTCCGGTTCTCACGAGTCAGCGTTTGGCCGGGACCGCAGACCACTTCCTTGATAAAGGTCAGACGGTAGCCGCCGACAGCAGATGGCTTAGGTTCAAAGGCAACGTAATCTCCGACTTTGACGTCTTTTTGTCCTCGCTCAATAACAAAGAGCTTGAAGGGCAAGGAATGGGAGCGGTTCATAGCGAGATGCCAGCGGTTGTTTACGAGACTGAGGATTAAGAAGACAGCAAGCCATATCCATCCGAAGCGGCGAACATGGTCTTTGAGCCGATGCCAAAAGACTCTTGGGTGGGCTTTCATGCGGTTCATCGTTTGACTCCGCTGTTTAATCGAGCTTCGATCTGCTGAAGCTGATTGCTTTGCTGCTCGGCGGAAAGGCCGAGTTTGGCGGAAAGGTGTGCGGTGTAATCAGGTAGTTTTGCGTTAGAAATGACAGCTGAAGAAACCAGAAGAACGCAGTCGCATTCGTTTTCTATCTGGGTAAGTTCTTCTTTGAGTCTTTTAGCGAAGCGCTCGGCTTCCGCCATGATTTCTCCTCCTCGTTTGCCTTGGGAGACGACACGAACTTCATTGGCTTTAACGACAGAATTGAGGTTAACGACCGCAAAGCGGGGACGATTAAGAAAGTCGGAGATTCGGTCCTTGACTTGGTAAGCACCGAAACCCAGTCCCACGCCGATAGAGACGGCGATGGTGACGGAGAGGAAGGAGATTTTCATAGG
The DNA here is from genome assembly GCF_057870745.1 of Parasutterella sp. NCBI lineage: Bacteria > Pseudomonadati > Pseudomonadota > Betaproteobacteria > Burkholderiales > Sutterellaceae > Parasutterella > Parasutterella sp. The sequence continues at coordinate 15,181 of NZ_DBMALT010000048.1, forward strand.
ATTAAACGGAAATAGGAATGAACTCTTGGAGCTAAAGGAGCATTAAGGAGAAGAAGGATTAAGGGATGAACTCGCCTTGACCGCGTTCTAAAAGAACCGCTTCGATGGCTTTTCTCATCGACAGTCCTTCCTTGCGGAAGCGATTGATATCGCTGATGTCCTTCGGATGCGTACTCATGACCAACAGAGAAAACGGATCGAGAATCAGACGATTCACAGAAGTCGGCGCATCGCCGATCTTGACCAACACTTCGGAATAAACATCCCTCAGACCTTTAAGAGAACGGAGCTGCTGGAATTCATAGTCGTCTAAGCCGAGCTGAGATTCTTTTTCGCATTCACTCAAGACGGATTCTTTGAGCTTCATGATGAACTTGCAGTCGGCGTTGTCTAACGCTGCTTTAGCAGCAGAACTTTTCCAATAGTCTCCCGGTCCTTGCGTACCGGTAAAGAAAGCGCCGTTTAATTTACGGGCACGGCGGTAGCCGGCCTCAATAAACTTAGAAGAATGTCCTCGGACCATTAAGTCCCAGGCTTCATCGATGATGACAAGTTTGGACTGGGAACGCTCGCCTCTTCGCATCTCAACGTCTATGAGATACATCAAGAGCATTAGGACAACGGCTTGAAGAGACTTCTTTGTGTTGAGCTGTTCCAGCTCAAGCACGATGAAGTGATTGTCAAAGTCGATATTGGCTTCTCCTTCAAAGAAGGAGGCATAAGCTCCGCCTTGTGCATAGGGCATGAGCTTGACGCCGAGGTCCACGAGACGTGGATCGTCTAACGTCTTTTGTTCTTCTGTGGTTAAAGAAGCGTAATAGGCTTCCCACTCAGGATCATTAAGACGAGGATGAGCACCACCTAGCCGTCCGTTATGAAGCAGGGATCGAGTGAGGTCGGTAATCGTCGGAACTTTGTTCAGCGCTTTGGCTTCATACCAAATATGACGGATATGGATCTGAAGATGCGAGAGCATTAAGTCATCGAGCTGTTCATTAGAAGATGCCATCTGAGCAATCAGAGGCAGGACTAAGTCCATATCGGCTTCGATATTTTTTGTGACGGAAAGAGGATTAAGACAATCAATCTTGCCGTCAGCACGCGGCGTATCCGAGAGTTCGATCCATTGACCGTTAACGCAGTGACAGAGTTTTTCGTAGCTTCGGCCGATATCAATCACCCAAACACGACCGTTAGAGCAGAGTGTTCCGAGGGCCAGAGAATTCAGCATGACGGATTTACCGGATCCGGAAGATCCGGTCACGATGCCGTTGTAGTTGCCGTGAGGATTAGCGAAAGGATCAATATGCGTGATCTGACCTCTGCGGGAAAACAACGAAAGAATCGGCGTCGGCAGAAGATGTCCGGCACGAGTGCCCGAACCCTTCCAGTCTCCCAGCAAAGGCATCGTATTGGCGGCATTGGCACTGGTCTTCGTCGAGGAGCGTTTGGCGAGTTTTACATCATGCGCAAGCAACGGGCCTCCGGTCATCGGCAAAGAAGCCATTAAGCCTTGAAGATGCATTAGGTGATCCTGCATGAGCTCAATCGACATCTTCTTAAAAATCCCGATCGCGGTTTGAACTTCATGGGTGACATTCTCCGTTGTCGGGAAGATCAGGACTTGGTGCGAAAGCTGGACTAAGCCTTCTCCGTGCTCAAAAGACTGAACTGCAGCTCTCCAGTCTCTGGCTTCTTCTTGAAGCGTCGGAATGAAGCGGGCAATTTCTGTGGCAGACATTTGTTCAGCTCGAGCGCTTTTAAGCTGAGCATAGCTTTTGCCTTTCTCATAAGACGTTTTAGAGAGGTAAGTCGTTATGAGGAACGGACTGGAGAAGCCTAAGGAACCTTCCACATCTCCGGCGGCTCGTGCCATCTTATCGAGCGAGAAGCTTTGCGGATAACTGTGAGGTGAGAGACTCACCGCTTTGACGTTTAAAGGGTGATGAGCAGAACGAAAGACAATCCCGTCTTCTTCCACGGCAATCGTAGTTTCATGAGAAACCATCTGCGCACGCGGTTCTCGTGCGGTATCCACTTCGGAAAACGACCAAGCACCGTTTACAAAAAGCTGAGGATTAAGAATGAGCGATAAGGTATGAACCAAAATCCGCTCATCCCAGACAAAAGGGGTGAAATGCCATTGGTTCAAGGTGGACACCATGACCTTGCGAACCAAAAGTGTATTGTCTCTGGCCTCGGAAGCAAAAGGATCCTTAGCAGGGATGACAACCGAAATCCAGCAGCGAAGGTTGCGGCCGAGGATGGGCAGAGCCGGATGGGGCGCCTGAGTCGCAGAGCGCGAGAGAAATTTTGCCTTGGCTTGCGTCATCGCGGACAGCAAGTCCTTCTGTTCGGCGCGTGCCGGCGTATCTTCCGGAGTCGGTCGAAGCGTTTGGCTTCGGACAAGTTCTACTAAAGGTTCAATAAAAGGAGATCCGAAAAGACTTACCTGAACCCCGGTTCCGTCCGGCAGGATTGATCCGATCATGTGCTCAAGGCTCTTGGCCATATTTAATGACGTTCCGGTTTGTGGAGCCACTTCAATGACAAAGCCCAATCCTTCAAACGATCCGTCCGGGGCGGCAATGACACAGAGCTTGTCGCTTTCTTCAAACTGCGCGTAGGGCAGTTCGTCAGCAAAGCGGTCAATACGCAGAGGCGCCTTGCGGCGCGTCGGCGTAGAGCCCGGATGCGCTTTAAAGTTCGGTTTTAAGTCTTGGAAGGCAAAAAGAGAGGCCGCAGAAGACAGAAAGTTCTTGAGCTTCATGAGAAAGATAAGGGACGATTAAAAGACAGATTAAGGTTTGCCGGTAAAGCCAAACGCGGGAAGCTGTTTGAGCTTTTCTCGTGTGCGCCCAGCATGGCGCACTTCTATAGGGTGAGAATCCCGAACCCGCCCGATGAGGGGAAGGGTTAGCGACTCGGCAAGGGCGTAGTGGCAACACTA
>NZ_DBMALT010000049.1:0-17812 GCF_057870745.1 Parasutterella sp.
GTTAGACGATTTAGCAATAAATGGTCTGGCAACCAGCAGGGTTGAAACAGGAATTTAATTAAAGGTCTGTTTTATAGATTTTTGTAGATTTAAAGTAGCGGCCCTGAATCAAAACGAACACAAGGTTGCCGTCCGTGTTCCGACCTATAGCTATGAACACAGCAAAGGAGAAGTCGATACAGACTACAGTGATCTCAATAAGTTCAAGGTTGTTAAGGAAGGCAAGGATGTTGCCGTTATCGCGGCCGGTGACTTCTTCGTTAAAGGTGAAGGTGTTGTCGATGCTTTAGCTGAAAAAGGCATCAATGCAACCTTGATCAATCCCCGCTTCGTTTCCGGTGTTGATACAGATCTCCTGAATTCTCTCAAACAGAATCACAAAGTCGTGGTTGTTTTAGAAGACGGATCCAAGGAAGGCGGTTTCGGTGGCAGAGTCGCTCAGGCTGTCGGCGCAACCGGCATGAAGTGTCTGACTTACGGTCTTGAAAAAAAGTTTGTTGACCGCTACAACCCTGATGAACTCGAAAAAGCTTATCGCTTGACAGTTCCTCAGATCGTTGAAGACACGCTCAGCGCTTTGAATTAACCGTAAAAATAAAGCCTCAGCACAATGCCGAGGCCCGGAAGTTTCGTTAACGGAGCGGCCGAACCCGCTCCGTTAATTATTTATTGAGCTTTCTTAAGAGGAGAGCCAAACTAAACATCAGGGCAATCAAGCCTAGAACAATAAATAAAGCTTCGTGCAGGTTGGTATGCTGAGCCAGCCAGCCGATGGAAGGCGGAACGATAAGAAGCCCTCCGTAAGCCATGAATGCAACCGTACTTGTTGCAGCTGCAGCCGGAATCTTCCCGTTTTTCCCTGCCATGCTAAAAAGCGTAGGAACGACCGGAGCAAGCCCTAATCCCATGATCGCGTAAGAAATCAAGACCAGCCAAACGGAACTGAAACTCAGGACTCCGACCATTCCGACAAACGAAATAACGGACCCGAAAATAATCACGGGTATCTCACCGAATTCCTTTCTCAGAGGATCTCCGACCAAACGAGCCGCAAACGTAACGCAAGAAAAGATTCCATACACCAAGGCGCCGATGCCGACGGAAGCTTCCTTGACAGTAGTAAGGTAAAGCGCTCCCCACTCCCCTACCGATCCTTCGGCTGCGTAAGCAAGAAGTGCCATCACAGCGCAAACAAGAATAAAAAGCGGGATCCTATGGCAAACTTTAGAAGTTTTTTCTTCTGCCTCGGTCCGTCTTTCAGGAAGAAGGTATCGATTCAGTGCAAGACTCAAAAGCAGGAAGGGAGCTGAGGCAATAACAAAGTTCAAACCTGCGGTCAGCCTCGCAGTTGCGCAGACAGAACCGATCAAGGAAGCTAAAACTGCTCCCAAGCTATAGAAAGCATGGAATAAGTTCATGCTCTGACTTCTTGAGTGGAACTCGTAGAGCACCCCTTGCGTATTCATGGCTACATCCAGCATGCTGATGCCGATGCCCATTGCTGCAAAACCAATCAAAACAGCGATTACGCTGCTGCTAAAACCGATAAAACAAAGTCCCGCGGCAGCAACGACAGCTGTCAGACACAGAACGATGCGGCTGCCGACCTTTCTAATAAGCGCCGGACTGCCGGCCAACCCGATCAAGCCGAAACTTCCCATGCAAAAGAGGCAAAGTCCGATAAGAGAATCGGATAACTCGGCTGCAGCCTTGACTGCCGGAAGACGAGACATAACAAGGCCGTAAAACAACCCCGGGAGAAGAAAAAAAACGCAGCAGGTTAATTTGGAAAGCAGAGGATGAAACATAAAACTTTTCAAGGAGTTAAAAACACCGGAGCGGAATGGTAGAGTATGGACTAACTCCATAGTCAAATCAAAAGATGCTCAAGACCGCTGAATTTGCAAAATTGTGCCACACAACCAAGGACACGCTTATTTTCTACGACCGCCTCGGCGTCTTTAGACCTGCTTTTGTCGACAACAAAAAATACCGTTATTACGAGGCCCGTCAGGCTGTCCAGTTTACCTTTCTTTCTCATCTGAGAGACATCGGTTTCAGCCTCGAAGAAATCAAGGAGTTCATCCATCAGCCAAATGAAGAAAACTTCCTAAGACGATTGAAGGAGCGGTCGGAAGCTTTTCGAGAAGAGATCGAAAAGGCAAAGCGATTTCTCCTCTATACCGACGGAATTTTAAAATTAAGTTGAGAAGCTTTGGCCTGTCCCGACGGAACGATAACTTACAAGTATGAAAAAGGAAGGACATTCCAGTTCAGCAGATTTTCCGAACCAAACAGTTTCAGCTCTTTTCGTGAGTACACGGACTTCATCTCCGTCTCCAGACGCGGAGCATCCACTGTCCTGCCGTGGGGATACGTCGCGCAGTTTAATGAAGTAGGCAAACTTTCATTTATCGGAAGCTTAGATTTCACGCTGCGGAAATATGGAAGCAGCTTAGTAAAGTTGGAGCGCGGAATCTACGCCTCGTGGTTTTTCAGAGGCAACATTGACGAGCATCTAAAATTTTTCAAGAAAAAACTCAAAGAATTGCGAGACAGACATAAGGTCCTATCGCCTGTGTATCTATTTGATCAATCCTCCACATTGCTCTTAGGTACCGGCGAAGTTTTTACAACAAGATATGAAATTCGGATTAAGGACTTATAACTGCAAGCGCTCCGATCCGATTTCCTTCTCGACTTATCAAAACGCTATCCGACTAAATAAAGCGCTGACTCCTAAACATCCTTTTTGCTATTATCGTTATACTTTAATTGAATAACGATTTCATGATCTCTTTTGACATCTCGATTACTGTTGAAGAAAAGCAATTCCGTTTTGCAGCTGATCTTCTCTCCGACACAACCGCCATCTTAGGGAAAAGCGGTGCCGGAAAATCGACGCTTGTCAAAGCCGTTGCCGGACTAATAAAACCTGATTCCGGCTATATCAAATTTGGAAATCGAGTTTTCTTTGACTCCGAAAAAGGCATCAATCTCGCGCCGCAGAAAAGAGGAATCGGTTTTGTGTTCCAGAATCACCGCCTCTTTCCATTTTTGAGTGTGAGAAAAAACCTTCTCTTCGGCCGCTTGTTTGCAAAGCGGCAGAACGCTTTATCTTTTGAAGAGGTCGTGAAGTTTTTGGAACTCACGCCTCTTCTCGAAAAAAGCCCGCTAAGGCTTTCCGGAGGAGAGTCTCAAAGAGTTGCCTTAGGCCGAGCTTTGCTCTGCGCTGAAAACTTTATTGTTTTAGACGAACCTCTCTCCAGTCTGGATCCAGTGCTTAGCGAATCCCTTCAGGGGTATCTGGAAAGGATTCATTCCTTCGCCAAACTTCCCTTCCTCTATATCACGCATAGACCAAATGAGGCTTTGCGTCTAACCGAAGAAGCGCTTTTGATCTCGGAAGGAAAAAACATTCTTCTGGGAAAAACCCGCGATGTCTTAAATCGATCTCTATTTTTAAGGACTGAATAATGAAAATCAGTATTGGCGCACTGCTTGCCGTCTCTCTTCTCTTTAGCTGCCACGCTTACGCCGAAGTCTCACTGACAACCGGCGCCGGATACGCCAACATGGCAAAAGAACTGGCAAAAACTTTTAGCGAAACTTCCGGAAGCAAAGTCACCGAAAATTACGGCGGCAACATCGGCCAAATGATGGCTCAGATTGCCAATGGAAACGGCGCTAACGTTGTCATTTCGGACGAAGGTACGTTGAAGAATTTGAAGACTCCGGTCCAGTTGACCAATGTGCAGTCTTTAGGCAACACACCGCTCGTTTTCATCTGGAGAAAAGGTCTCGACATTAAAGGAGTGTCAGAGCTGAAATCCGACAAGATTAAGCAGTTTGCCTATCCGGATCCGAAAGCTGCTGTCTACGGAAGAGCTGCTCAACAATTTTTGGACAACCTCGGCACCGATCAGTTCCCCAAAGAGAAAGTGATGAAGATTGCTTCCGTTCCTCAAGTTACTGCCTACGTAGTCAAAGGTGAAATCGATGCCGGCTTTGTCAACCGCACTGCTGCTAAAGCAAATAAGGACAAAATCGGCGGAAGCGAAGAAGTGCTTAACGGATATACTCCGATTCACATGATCGTCGGCGTTGTTAAGGGACATGAGAAAGACCAAGATGTAGCTCAGTTCCTCAAATTCCTGCAATCGGAAAAAGGCAAGAAGATCCCGATGAAACACGGCATTCAGTAAGTTATGAATCCCGAAACCGTTTTTTTTCCTCTGCTGCTCACGGCAAAGACTTGTGCAGTTTCCCTGTTACTGTTCTTGCTTTTGGCAGTACCGCTTTCTTACTGGCTTGCCGGGAAAAGAGGTATTTTTGCAAAAGCCGTAGAGCTTTTCGTCACTCTGCCGCTTGTTTTCCCGCCTATCGCTCTTGGGTACATGCTGTTGGTAGTCTTGGGAAGAAACGGTTGGATCGGACAGTTCCTGGAAACTTTCGGACTGAAGATGGTGTTTTCTCAGACGGGCGTAATTCTTGCCGCATTTGTGGCTGGACTACCGCTCGTCGTCAAACCTCTTCAAGCAGCATTTAGCACTCCTGAAGCCAGGGACCTTGAGGAGGCTGCCCGTGTTTGCGGCCTGAGGAATTTCAAGACCTTCTTTTTCATTTCCGTACCGCTGTGTACAAAAACTCTCCTAGCCGCCTTACTCCTCGGGCTAGCTCGCGCTTCGGGGGAAGTCGGCATCACGATGATGCTCGGAGGCAACATCTCGGGAAGAACAAACACGCTATCGCTTGAAATTTTCAACAGCGTCTCTAGGGGAGATTTTGATTCAGCTGCTTTTCTGTGCACAATCTTGGCAGCATTTGCAGCCCTCATTTATGTCGCCCTTTACTTTCTGCAGCCTAAAAGGATTTAGCTCATGTTTTATGTACCAACCTCATTCTTAGAAAACATCCTTAAAGAAGACATTCCGTGGAATGACAGCACCACAGAGGCACTCGGCATTACGGGCGTTCCCGGAAAAATCACTTGTCTTCCCAAAAAGGACGGCTTTGTCAGCGGCATTGAAATGGGTTCCAAACTTTTCAAGGAAGTGGGCATGAAAGTGACTTTTGCTGGAAAAGACGGAGCTTTTTACGGCGCCGGCCAAACAGTATTGGAAGCCCATGGTTCTGCAGAAAAAATTCATTCCGTCTATAAGACAGTTCAAAATATTTTGGAATACTCCTCCGGAATTACGAATCGCGTCAGAGCGATGACAAAACAAATCGAAGCCGCCGGATCTAAGGCTAAGGTTGCGGTTACGAGAAAGCATTTCCCGGGAACAAAGGCCATTTCCTTGAATGCGGCTCTCTTGGGAGGTGCTATCGTTCATCGAGCAGGATTGTCTGAATCCATCCTCGTTTTTGATCAGCATCGCGTTTTTTGTTCGGATCCTGTCGCGGCTGTGCACCTTGCAAAGGAGCAAGAACCTGAAAAGAAAATCGCGGTGGAGGTAGACAATGAGGACGAAGGCATTCAATACATCAATGCCGGTGCAGACATCATTCAGTGCGAGCGTTTCAGCCCGGAAATGCTGAGAAACTTCGTCGCAACGGCTAAACAAATAAGACCGGATGTCATCATCAATGCCGCCGGTGGAATTAACGACTCTAACGCATACGAATACGCTCAGACGGGGGCAGATGTTTTAGTCACCTCATGGGTCTATTTTGGGCGTCCGTTTGATATCAAAATGAAGATTTCATCAGAATAGTTCTGCAATAAAATTCAAATCTGACAGCGACAGGAGAAATTTTGACTTTTGTCGCTGTTTTTTCGTTACTTCGCTTGTTTTAGTTGACCGGTTTCCGAATCCGCACAGTTCAAAACTTACAAAACACGGTATTGCAAACATTTGTCAGTTTTTAATTAAATAATCCGTAACTCCGCGTTTTTCAAGAGAAGTATTGGACCTCCTTGAGAAAATCAAAGGTACTAGAAACTAAACTGGAACACATCGTTTTAAATTCAGAAATGGGTACCATTTAGTGTACCAATCGTTTGGTGTTTTTAGCTGTTCCCTGAGGTTCAGGGAGGTCCACCCAAGAAAGGGTGAATTCCGATAACTTATTGATTTTATGAGTTTAAATAACTCATAGGAGTTTAGAGAGATTCTCTGTGGATATAAAAATGGCGAAGGAGATATCAGAACTAACTATAAAAATCAATAAGTTACAAAAGGTGTTCAAAATTACTCATCTAAACACTCATCTAAAACAATTTCCTAACTTTCTTCTCTTCCTCTATAGTTTTAATTAACAAGGGGTATTTATCTGCTTCTATTTTGCCATTTTAAATATAAAGAAGTAAGAGAAAGTGAATTCAACTGCTGTTATCACGTTAGAAAGAGTTTGGGGTACGGAAACTAGTCCTTATAACACGGCTAGTATTAAGCCCTTTATTGATGGAATAAAAGCCTTCTCAGATAGTTTTGACTTTTACTACTCCCACTTTTATGGGAGAGAGAGTCTTCGAGAAGCACTCAATGAGTTCTTAAATCCTTGCTATCGCCGAATAATCTTACAGATAGCTGGTCATGGATCAGGAAAGAAGATTGCCAGTACTCAATTTGGCACTGTCTTTGAAACTATTGCCCGCGTTCAGAAAGAAAAAAAGTTCAACGGCTCAATTGGTTTAATCATGAGCTCTTGTCTTATGGGATCAAACAAAGAGCTTATTTCTCAAGGAATTAGGCAAGCTCGACTACAGTGGTTCTTTGGCTATAACTGTGCTTCTCTTTGGATGGAAAGTACCCTTATAGATACTTTTCTTCTTTACTTACTCACTAAAAAAGGAATCCACGTACAGCCGACACAAGATTACTTAATTAAGTGCTTTCAGGACGCTTTAGCGCTATTCGACAAAAATTATTTAATTGGAAGCGACGAAATTTCTGAAAAATCAATCCGAGAAGGTTTGACGTTAATGATTTCAGACGGCGATTTTCGGAGGAAACCTTTCGACGCATCCTCCCTATTATTTTCGTAGCACTTTCCGTTATAGAAACCTTCAGTTATACAAAAAGTACATTGAAAGAAATATGTTAAAAAAACTCATTATCTTTTTATTAATGGCGTTAGTCACTAGCGTTAACGCAGAATCTAATGAGACCGTAGAGGAAGAAAGCACAATTTCGACTATAGGAGGAATATTGCAAATCAAGAAAGATGAGGTTGGCCTAAAATCTTTTTTTCTTGACCGGCAGGAATTGCTTGATGACACCTATTCGCTTGCCTCTTTTTCCCATAAAGAAACTCTCAACAATGCGGATTACCTGTTGCTTTATGGATGGGGCGGAGGAAATAAAAATCCCGGAGAGTACTATTTATTGAGAGTTGCAAAGGATAAAAGCTGGAGAATTTTTTCTCTTCCCATGCCCTTTTTAGGTCGCACAGACTCGCCTGACGGCAATTCCGAAGAGGTTCGGTTATTCAAGGACGGAGAGTTTATAAAGGTATTTGTGCCAGCCAAAGACAATGACTCCTATCGGTGGATTGACATTGTTTTAACTTTTGATAAATACGGAAATCAATTAAGCGAAGTTAGGAAGCTCAACCCACACAGTCTGTACGAAGATAATCTTTCTCGTTCCGACTTAGAAGGCAAACCTCCCATCGCGATTCTGTACTACCCGCCAATAAAGAAAATATTTACTAAAAATAAACAAATTAGTCAACTTTATAAAAAACTTGAGGAATATTGGGGAAGTCCTATCTCTGTTTCCGAAGACAGGATCTCCGCCGTTGGTGTTGGAGTGGGAGCTTGTAATTTTGAAAAAATCTTTCTTACATTTTTTAATGATGGGCGTTACTTCCTTATCTTTCCGAACTATGAATACGGTCATGCAATCGGAGTAGACATCTATACAAACTTCAAAATACCAACCGCAACAGCGTTAGCAAAGATAATTATCCACAACCAAAATGAAGATGTTGGTTGGATCTATTTTGATACTGAAAAGTTCAAAACCTCTGACTCAAAATGTTCCATCAACGGGAAAAGTAAACCCTGTAGCCAGTTTTTAATTAATGCTTCTGCTGAGGAAGTTCGGCCTCCTAAAACTGAGGAGCCTCAGCCTCCTAAAAATCGGTTCAGAGATAAGCAAGTTGAAAAAGACTTTTCCCAAATAAAGCAGAAATTCAAAGAAAGCATATTAGTGCCCTAAAGGATTTATAAACAAAATCACCCAAGGAAACAAATGAATAAAGTAAAACCCATACTTCTTGGCATGTGTTTAACAACGCTTGTTGGATGCACGTCAATATCTTTAAAAGATATGTTTGAGCAACCTGTGCCAACCCGTTATCAACCCCTTGGCTCTTACAAAGAATTGATGAGACTTCATGGTGTCGGAGTTGTCGATTACGTTTGCAGTGAGGATGAGAACGGCACCTACTATAAATTCATAAATATCAATATTGAACTATTTGATAAAAAGCAAAAATTATTAGCTGAAATTCACGGTTCGAAGCAAACCCTCACTTATGAAGACGGTGGAATTATTAAGGAACTTCGGCCCGTAAAATGGGGAACATCGGAATCCTTAACAAATTACAAGGCGCTACCTGATGTTCTCTTTTCAGTAGGAGAAATACAAGGAAATAAAAAATCTGAGGTGGTCAAAGTTAAATTTATCACCCGCTCTCACACACAAGGGGGAGAGCCTAAGCTAAAGTGTTCTGCCGAACAAATCGGAAAAGAATTCAAAGAACCGTTCAACGCGACCTTCATTTTTTGGGGAAATAAGTAATGAACTATATCATTAAAGCTCTTATTCCTCTTTGTATTCTTGCAGTTTGGTTATCTCACAACACCACAACAGGAGAAGCATTGGTATACACAATCTTTTCTTTTTGCCTCGGTGCCTGGTTTCTCGTTGGAGTTGAAAGACGCAAAGAATGGCGTACAGCTCAATACCGTAATGAAGCCGAAATCAAAAGAAAGGCTTGGGATATGTATCAGGAAGAAAAAGAGTTAGAGAGACATCAGGAATTATTAGAACAATTTTCCCCGGAAGAGGTTGAAATGATCGAGTTAGGGGAGATTTGGGTTGGGGCTTCGGGTGTAGCTGTTTTATACAGCTGGGGTAAACCTGACAATGTTATAGAAGGGTCGAAAATTTGCAAATTTGAATACGACTTTGAAGAAGGGAGAAAAAGGCCAAACTACTGGGTCAAATTAAAAAAGACCGTCGGGGGTAGAGACTTGGAGGACCTCGTAGTGGTCGAATATAACTCAAGTACGAGGAACTAACATGAAAAACCTTTACGAGATTTTGAATGTAAGAGAAGACGCATCGCCGGCCGTTATTCGAGCAGCTTACAAAGCCCTTTGCATGATGTATCACCCTGACAGATACCATGAAGCCGATGCTACCGATAAAATGCAGGAGATTAACTCTGCTTATGAAATATTATCCGACGAGAATAAAAGAAAAATTTATGACCTTGACTGGGCGGAATTTCAAAGGGAGCTGAAAGAGGATGCCTCTGCAAAGACAGAAGCAGTAGTTGATACCAAAAATGAAGTTGAATTTCCACATGAACCCTCTATCAACAACGTTTCTTCCACAGAAACTCCCAATGAAGAAGTATCTGAAAAGGAAGAATCTCAAATACCAAGTTGCTGGTCATTACAACTTCATATCTTTGTTCTAGTTGTCTATGTTATCGGAACTTATTTTTTTACAACTGGAGACACTTGGTCTGACCCCTACGGAACAAGAAAGAATCAGGAGAGAAAAGTAAATGAGGTCTCTAAACCAGTGACTGTACATCAGGTGCCTACTGAACAAATTAGTCCTGAACCTGACGTTGTAAAAACACCCCAACAACCCCTACCGAGAAATAAACCAAAAGAGAAATTATTAAGGGAGCAAATTTTTTAAGATCGAATGAGCGGAAACCCATGACGTATTTCTTTTATGGAGTTGTGCTGGTGGCCGTCTTAGTGTTGCTGGGACGGCTTTATCTTTGGTGGAATTTCATGTTCCCTCAAAAAGGGAAGATTGTTTCATCAGGTCGTCAGTACCGACAAAAAAATATTTTTTTGGAATTGATGGGTGGTATCAAATTAATCCTAATCGCAGTAGTTTTCTTGTGGTTGGTTGGCTTTTTCAATCATGGTTCCAGTAACACATCCAATAGTAAAAATAATGTCGTTACGACGCCTCAAGAAATAACGCAACGCAATCCCAAAAGAGAAGAATCTTCCGTTTTAAGTGAGTTGCCAAAACCCACTATCTCACCCAAAGAAGAAGATTTAGAAAGAAAATCTTTTATCAGAAACCAGATCTTCTAGTACTCAGAAACACGACCACTCATTCGTATAAATGGTGCTCCCGTATCAGTTTGTTCAATTTTGGAAAATCCAATATCTCAATGCTGGCGCGAGGAAATAATTTTTTTAGGCTCTTCACTATAAGAATAACTTCCTCTTGAGTGTTAATTTTCACGATAATGCAATCCGTAAGACCTCTTATTAGTCTGTTTAATTTTTGTTTTGGAAAACCCAAACAGAGTAAAAACGGCCGAGTTTCTTTCCTGTCTTTAACGCCATTCAATAGACCAAAAATTGGTGTACGTTGCGTGTCCACAATTAAAGTTTCTTTACTTTTTCCTCTTCTGTTAAATAATATCGCCGATGCTTTAACGCCATTAAAAATATATGAATTAATCAATTTAAACCTCTGAAATTAAGTTTTATGCACGCATCTTGTACGCAATAAAATTTACTGATATGGATAGAGGGAACCCAGGGAAGATGGGGAGGGGCTAGCATAATTCTTATATCTATATATAAAATAAAAATTATTTTTTTATATCTATTCCCTTAGTTCCCTAGGTTCCCTTAAGAGGTCTTAATTAGAATTTCTAGAAAGCTCGGATTTCAGTAATACTTGGAAAACTGCTTGATGATTTTGCTGTTGACTGAGCTTCTTTAAATATAAGTCGTTTTCGTGATCTCCAGCTTGCCGAGTCAGGTAGCCACTTAAACGCTTAGTATCTAAATATGCAGAACTTTCATCCTCTGAGGTATTAAGTTCAAGCTGAGACAGAATTCCGTCCCATTTCACTCGGTTATCAGGATTCTCCTGAATGACCTTTTTAATATCGAAGGTAGTAAATCTTTTATTCTTAAAGGCCATTCGCAGTTCTTTGAGAAGACTTGCAAAAGCCACTTTGTCCGGATCCTCCTCCTGGGCTTTTAATGTCCTCATAAGAGGGTCTTTCATTCCTAGCCATAATAAGGGTTGTCTGCACAATTTATCTTGATCGGGGAACGACTTGAACCTTTTATTGCTTATAGTCGGTGCTCCTTCGTTTAAATAAGCTTTAATAATGGTTAAGACATATCTAATTAATCGCAATCTGCACTTTTTTATATGGTCGGTTAACTGCTCCTGCTCTCCTGTTTTGCTTGTGTACATAATGTCGGAACCATCCCCCTTATCAATTGAGATATAGACAGTTCGTCTTAAAAGATCCTTGCGTACAGTTATCTTGTTGCCGTTGGCGAGAATTAAAGTACGGGTGCTCACAGTGCGGATAGTATTACGCCCCAAAACACGTTGTGAATATGAAGGAGAGGTGATCGCTATTGCCAGAGCAGGATTGTCATATATATCCTTTGTCACATTGTCAAAATAAATACAAGCAGGCGAAAGCAAAAGTACAGAAAATAATGTTTTTTGAAATTCTTCATTGACTCTAGGAAAAGCGAGTGAACCCAAGTTCTGATCAGGTGCAGCAAGAGCTGCTATCACCTCTGTCAAACAACCTTTCCCAGCTCCATAGTCATTACCTGAGATTAAGAACATAGAAGCAGTGTCAAGAGCTTGTCTTTCTACTGCTGTAAAAATACCCATTAAAGTCGCAGAAAGGTCTTGAGCCGAACAAAATTGAAAAAAACATAATTCTTGAATTAGTTTCTTTAAAGCAATTTCCGCATCTTCTTTCGTTGCTTTTTCAATCTGCTTTGCCTTTTCTAAGGAAAGTCCTCTTGTAATATACAGACCGCTTTCCTCATCATAACTTCTTGAGTAAATCAACCTCCCGTTGGGCAAAATAAGAGGATTATGGACCACCCCCTTAAGCTCAGGGATAATTGGTAGCGACTGACATTTAAGGAATCTATTTATTGTGGTTGAACTTAAGTCTCTAGGCCTCCACTCTTTTTTACTCGTTTCCGCAACGCATATTGCTAGCCTTGAGAGAAAACTCGAGAACGTCCCTTCGGTCATTATTTCAGTTCGGAAAGGATTTTCTAACAGGCAGACGACGTTACCACTCTTTCTATAGACTTTCTCTGTTTCTTTAAGACAGCGCGAAAATGCCTCAAACAATAAATACTCTACTTGCGCTCGGAGTTTAATGACATGTCTACCGTAGGCGTGTTCCTCGCCTAGTCCAAGGAACGCTAGAAAGTCATCGTGAGTTTTCTTTTCACAATGGTGGTGAAAACAATGAAAAGCTCCTTTCAAATATTGTTCATTTGCTACATAAAAGACAGCCTTGTTTCCTCCTGTAGTGTGATTATTAGACCATGGACAAATGCATTCGAATTTTCCCTTCTCAATTTCACGAGGTTCTAAACCTTTCTTCATTGCATATTGAAAAACAAATCCCTTTTCAGGGCAGGGCTCGAAAACAATATTCCCCTCTAAAGTCCTAGTCGATGGCAATGAACTACATGAACGCTTAACAGTCGGCTTTTCTATTTGAA
This sequence comes from Parasutterella sp., assembly GCF_057870745.1. Taxonomy (NCBI): domain Bacteria; kingdom Pseudomonadati; phylum Pseudomonadota; class Betaproteobacteria; order Burkholderiales; family Sutterellaceae; genus Parasutterella; species Parasutterella sp. The sequence goes on from NZ_DBMALT010000049.1 coordinate 12,728, forward strand.
AAGCATTCATTATTTCGTCAATATCATAGGTTAATTCAGGGTTCCACTCGACAAGAAAACAAAGATTATTTGTTTGGTATTTAGTGTTTTTCCCATTGGGAAGCCTCATTAATTTATTTGAGTTTGCACCTCCGTCTGAAAACCCTTTTTCTTTCAAAAAGTTATAGATGTAATCAATTAGTTCTACATCCGTAATAAGCGAAGATAATTTGTATCCAACCTGAGTATTACCATCGGATGTTCTTATAATCCAAGTGGGCTTGAGAGGAAGCTTATTAAAAGGAATTTGAGTTTTTTTGTTGCCTTCAGAAATATAGTCGCTAAGAGTATAGTCATCCAAAACTATGCAACAGGTAGCTGACACGTATTTAGCCTGCCTTTTCCACTCACCCGTCTCTGTTGGACTAAACAGAGAAACGCTATAAAAATTATTTTTTTCATTGGAAAATCTCTTATTTTGTTTCCATGGTTGAACAGGCCAGATTTTGCTTTTAACATCATCTAAGCAAGTGATGAGGACATTGTTATTCTTATCGATATAGTTACCGAAAATTTCTTCAATGAATTCGTTGTTATCGATATCTATTTTTATTTCTCTTCTTATATTTTTTTCAACCTTTTTAATCCATTTTTCATCTAACATGTTTTTCTCCTATTGATTATTTGCAGTTTGATTTACCCAAAGATCGACTTCCCAATAATTCCAAACGGTTACACCTTTTGAAATTCTTATCGGTTTAGGAAAGTCTGATTTCTCTTTAACCCAACGCCATATAGTTGATTTGTTGACGCCTAATAAATCAGCCAATTCTTTGGCTCGAATATATTTGAGTCTCATGTTTGAGCTCCTAACGTCCCTAATGCGTTATTGCATTAGAGGGTTGCCGTTTTTGGCTTCCACACGTCATTTACGTTTTAAATAAATGTGGGGATATGTACACAACGTCGTGTACATATCTTGGGTTAAAAGACAAAAATTAACCTCGGAGGCGTTGCACCTAGAAAGCAAAAAAATCAGTTATGTACATAGTTGGTACTTATTTGCATTAAAGACAATGTTCATCTTGAATACGTACATAACTTCAATAAAGTCTTATGTACGCAAAGCGTACGTGAAGGTTTTGTGAGCTCATGTACAAAAAAAGCCCAAAGGGGCAGAAACTTTGGGCTTGGAAAAATTAAGGAGTTTTATGGAGTTGGACGCTTAACAGGTTTAATAGTACAAAGGACTTTCTTGCGTACCTTTACTTTCTTTATGCGCAGACTATTCATACAAATAGTTTGCAAGGTTACAGCGGCTCTTTCACTCCAACCTTGTTTCAAAAAGTGCTCCTTAACGTCGTCTCTGTCGTTAGCTATTTTCTCTTCAAAGATTTTATTTCTGACTACTTCAATGTCATCAAGCAATTTGAAAACAGGAATTTTGTCCTCAGAATAGATCGAGTAAGCTTCTCGGCCTAATCCCTCTACAAGAGCTTCCTTAAGAGAAGGTATTGTCTCGTTCTTAAGCTTTCGATTTTTATTTTTCCATTCTTCAAACAGCCAGACAGGAAAAGAAGCTTGGAGTAGCTCGTTGGAGCGGTAGTAAAGTGTCTTAGAAAAAAGATTGGAAAAATACTTTCTATTAAAGCCGTCGTGAGGCTCGGCAACGATTTCACTTTTCTTTTCGAGCCAGTTCTTAAAACTATCTTCAAATTCTTTTTCAGAAAAGAAGTCAGAAAAGTGCGGATAAGCCCCTTTTACCGTCCATTCCTTAAAAAATATTTTTGTCATTTTTATTCTTCCCCTTGAAAGCAATAATCCGACCAAGCTTGCATCATCTCTATTCTACTTTTCATGGCTTCGTTGCGCTCGTAAGCTCCTTTATATGAATCGGAAGCCTTGTGATGTAAGCACAATTCAGCCGTCCTTTCAGAAAACCTTCTATCGTTGCCTAACTCATCATCTTGTGCCCACGTTCTAAACGAAGCCCTTGCAAGGCCATGAGGAGTAGCTATGCAACGATTACCGGATTTATTGACTTGCTTAGGATCAAAATAGCCTTTGCCACCGTTTAACAAGGATTCAATGTGCATCTTTTTGATAACTGACTTCAACGAAGCGTCCGAAAGTTTTGACCCTGTGGCAGGCGATAAAAATATGTACTTGGATTCATTCAATCCTTCAATGCTTTTCAGCAATTCAAGAACTTGTGTACTAAGCGGAACCACATGATCCCCGTTAGAGGAAACTTTCATCTTCTTAGCAGGAATGATCCATACCTTTTTATCCCAATTGATTTCATCCCATTCTGCTTCTCTGGCGTTTCCTGAGCGAACAGCCGTAAGGATGGCAAATTCAAGGCACCTTGCCGAGATACTGGGATGCTGTCTCAGATCTTTCATGAAGTCAGGAATGTCTTCAACTGCAAGCATGGCATGGTGCCTTTCTTCTGTTTTGATTTTCTGCGGCAATAAATGTTGAAGTACTTGGGGATCAACAGGATTGGCTACTGAGGTAAGTCCTTTGGCTTTGGCCCAGGAAAAAATCTGTCTTATGATTTGTCTTAATTTCTTACAAAGGGCTTGATGCTCGTTCCATAGTGGTAAGAGAATGTCGGCTACGTTTGAGGAAGTAATCGTTTCTAACGTTTTACTTCCTATTTGAGGGAGAATGTAATTTCCCAGTCTGCCCAGAAATAAGTCTCTTTCCTTTATTGGAAAAGGAGAGAAAGTGTCTCTATGAGCTAGATACCGATCCGCTACAGTGGAGAATTTAAGCTCTGCAAGTTCTTTTCTGCGCTCGTTCTCTATTTTTTCTTCCCTCTGACGATCCCGCCACTCTTTAGGATCAACGTCTTCCGATAGAAGCTTTCTATAAGCCATTGCTTTTTCTCTAGCCTCCGAGAGGGATACGACTGGATAAGAGCCAATAGTTACTTCACGCTTTTTCTTTTGGAATGTATAACGAAAGATAAACGTCTTTCTGCCATTCTCGACTCTTACACATAGCCCTTGGACGCCTCCTAAGGCTGTTATTCCTTCTTTCTTCAAGTGGCGTAATTGGATGTCTGTAAATGCCTTAGCTAGTCTTGGCATACGTCTTACTCATCTAAAAACGTTCATATGCCAATTATAAGAATTTACTCATCTAAACAGACATCTATATAACTCAGATTCCCTAAGGCCAAATAAGACAGGATAAGACAATAGAAATTAATCAATTCCTTGATTCTATTGATTTTTTAGGATTCTATAAGACTGAGTAAGACAGGTGTTTTGGCGGAGAAGGAGGGATTCGAACCCTCGAGACCGGTTTTTGCCAGTCTGCACCCTTAGCAGGGGTGTGCCTTCAGCCACTCGGCCACTTCTCCGCACATCGATCATTGCGATCAGGAAAGCGTATTCTATAGATAAAGTTTATTTTTTGCAAACGCGTCCAAAATGTGTCTCAAAAGACGAGCGTCCACATTCCTCGAAGTATCTCGCTTAACCTCAGTTGTTCGGAATACAGTGAAAGCGAATAACTGCACTTGCCCGCTGCGCTTCGTAATTAAAAATGCGGTTCTTATCAGTGACGTAGTAAATCTGAGGCACTAAATTTTCTTGGATGCCCTTGCAATATAAACGGGCTTGATCCTCAAGTCCCTTCACGACGACTTCCCCCTTCATGGTGAAATCAAAATAACCAGAAATCTCATAATCGTTCGGTCCGATTTGTCTATCTGTCCAGCTGCATCCGGCAACAAGAGAAGTCAAAACAAAGAGGCCAAGGATCGGAATTATCTTTTTCATCAAATTTAGGCGCGGAGATCTCTGCCTTCAGGCAGGGGAGGAAGCGCCTCCTCCTTTCGAATTTCTGTTAAATAGGTTTGTCTCTTTTCCAGCAGATGCAGCGTCTTGTAGCTGATGCCTGCCGAAATGCGGGTTCCGTCAAGCTTTCGAACATCGAAGTACCCTGATGATCGACGGCCGAAAATGAAGCCTTCTTCTCCCTTGCAGACAACCTTGTCAAAAAGACGGAAGCCTTTGATCTCAAAGGGAGCCTGATTGCGCTTTCGAAGCCCGTGTTTGAGGATGGAAAGCTTGTGAATCTGCCGGTTGTTCCGGCGAGTCTGCTTCTGGAAGAAGAATTCGCCGAGCCTTTTGGCGCCGAGATTGCCGGCGATGCAGAATGCATCCGCACAATGTGATTTGGCAATGCCGTTCGCGATTCGTACATGCTTGGTCCGGTAGCCGTAGGTGTTGTTCACTTCCAGCTCCGGATGCGACACCTTCAGGCGGTTCAGTACCTCCCAGCGCATAATTCCCATGAAGGCTTCCGCACGGAACGATTTCCCTCGCTTGGCCTTCAACGTGATATCGCCGCGGTGAAGTGCCTTATGGCACGTCTCACAAAGCGTAATCAGGTTGCCGGGCGAATCTCCACCGGTACGTCTGCTTTCCAAGTGATGAACATTGAGCACCGGATCTTTCGATCTGCCGTAACAATGCTGACAAACGTGCCCGTCTCTGAAAAGAACATACTCGCGGACGTTCCAGAAGCCGAGCTGCTCGCCCTCTTGGTACTCTTTCCCTGCAATGTCTGGATTCTTCAGCAGCTGCATGTCGAAGGAAGCCGTTTCCACGGTGATCTTCGTGACCGGCAGCAGTCGAAGAACCGCTTCTATGCGCGACAAGTGCGCGTTGATTCGGTTTTCAACCGACGGAGCAAGCCAGCCTTTGCGCTTGGTGCGGAGACGGTTGTTGAACCTCGGCGCGCGGTAGCGCGTTTTGCGGTTACAGCGCGACTGCCGTAACGCGCGACGAGCAGAGAGCAGATCAGAGACGTCCTGACGGAGTTCGACTTCTGATGCATAAAGCTCAGCCTTTTCCGTTGATGCGGAAAGGCCGACATGTTTGTACCCGGCATCAACACCCAGAGTCACCGGCTGTTTGGACTCACCCGTTGCAATCGTCAGCTGAATAGTGAAAGGCGTTCGCCTCTTCACAATAGCTTTCTTCTCTTTACCTGTGTTTAGCCCCTTATATCGTGCAAAGCCCCGATAGACGGGGCTTATAGTAGATTTTCATTTTTTTCTTTTCGTGTTAACTCCTCAAGTTATTG
>NZ_DBMALT010000050.1:0-17594 GCF_057870745.1 Parasutterella sp.
CTCGCGATTCAGACCTTGCCTTTGGCTATGTGCTTGGCGCCACCGCCCGCACTTCGGGACTTTCACCCTGTAGAGTTCGCTCATGCCGAGCGCACATAAAAGATCCGGCCCTTGAAGAATTGGCCCAGCTCTGTTTCGATGTGAAAAAGACACCGGTTCGAGGTGTGAGAGTTACACCTAAATTAGAACAAATCTCTGAGCTGAGGAATGTCGATGCGGGCTACTTCGCCATCCTCAGCACGCAGTTTAAAAATCCCAACGACGCATTGATCGCCTATAAACTTCGTGACGGAGTGGAAAAGAGATTTGATGACCTCAAGAATGATGCCGACTTGAAACGGCTGAGAATGCATTCTTGCCATACCCGGCAGTCGCGCCTATTTGTACAGTTTATCGCCGAAATTCTGAGGTGTTACTTACTTAACGAGATTCAGTCCAACGGTGAAATGCCAAAATATGTCAAAACCGTCACCGGCTTGCTTGATGAAGTGGCATCCATCAGAAGAGTTTCTATCGGGAACCATCGTAAATTTTATAAGCGTCCCACGAAGCATCAACTGCAAATCATGCAAGCTTTAGGAGTACGACTAAACCCTAATCAATGGCCCTCGCTCTCTGACTTGAAAGATACCCAAAGCTAGAATTTACGCTCGTTATTTAGCAGCTTGTGACCGAAAGACACTTCCGGGTATAGAGACTTGGCAGCTCAATCATCAAATTCCCTATCTCGAACCTTTGACGGAACGAGTGTACGGGACACTTTTTGAACAAATCGGGCGAAACGAATCTTGGATTCAAAATTACTTCCGGCATATTGCATCGACGCTTGAAAAAGAGCCCGCCCTGGCCCTGGATTCAACGACCTTCTCAACTTACTCAACAAATCTCAAGGAAGCCCAATACGGCTTCAACAAGGATGCTGATGGACTTCCCACGATTAAATTTGTGACTTTGTATTCGGTGAAAAACAGGCTGCCTATCGCTTATTGCAAGCAGCCGGGCAACATTCCCGATGTCATCAGTATTCAAACTGCACTCAAGCAGCTAAGTGTTCTCGGAGTAACCAAGCCTTTGATTGTTACTGACAACGGTTACTACAGCATGGTTGAATTTCTAGACTCGAATATGAAATTTCTAACCCTTGCATCCCGATCGGCAACTTGGCTTCGCGATATCGTGGAAGAAGCACTGGCAGAGTTGGACAACCTCGACAACATCTGCCCTTACGACACGCAGGTCAAGGGAAAAACCGTCAGCAAGATGCAGGAATTCTCACGTCTGCGTCACAGAAGCACGGCTTCTGCCAAAGCAGGGGAAACTCAGAAGTTTAGCCGCAGAATATACGTCCACATTCTGAGGAACTCTGAAATACAGACTTGCAAAACAAGAGCATTAGAGGAAGAACTTACAGCACTGAGAAGTACGGTATTGAGCGGAGAAGAGCTCTCCGAGTCTGCGGCAAAGAAAGTTGAAAAATATTTGATTCTGAGCCGCCAGGGACGCGGAGGAAAATTAACCGTTAAATTTAACCAGGAAGCCTTTAACGAAACAGCTAAGTTCTTTGGATTGTTTGTGCTGGTATCGAACAAAGCTCAAGACTGCTTTGAGGCGTTAGAAGATTATCGATTGCGGGAAAAAACAGAGGAAGCCTTTGGAATATATAAAGAATATTGTGACGGCAGAAAGCCGAGAGTCTGGACAGGCGACCGCCTCAAAGGAAGGCAATTCGTACAGTTCATTGCTTTGAGCTATCGATGCTGGTTAATAGGAAAGGTTCGAGAAATCAAAGAGTTGTTGGCTAAATGGCTGGTAGAAAAAGAAAAGAAATCTGAAAAATCCAAAGCAGAGAAACTGCTAAGCTGGCTGGATAATAGGTCTCTGGCTCAGATTCTAGATTGGTTCGACTGCATTGAGGAAACAACTGTGGCGAGTAAGGCCGGAGAAATTCGTTGGAAAACGGAATCTATAGAGCGAGACAAGTTCTTTTTATCTCTGTTAGGAATGAAAATTTAATGATCGCCTTCGGTTACTTTTAGGTTCCTAAAAGGCTAAGGTTAGAGTCGGGGTTACGGATTTGAGTGTAAGCAACCCCGAGAAGTTCAGAATGTTGGAAAAAGGCTTGGAGCTCAAGTGGAAAGAAACCGGCCAACAAAAAACCTCTTTCTCTATCTGCAGCGGAAAACGTGCCGAACAAGACTCGCAGAGCCCGTATCTGCCTGAAAAATTGGCAGAAGGATTTAATATGAATCCTTGGCTGGACCGCATCTTTAAAAGAAAAGCTTAAATTCATTATTTGTTAAAGAGCCCGAGCGGCGAAACTTCACCGATCGGGTTTAGCTTACTGCCGCGGGGCGCGCATTAAAATCTAGCGATAAGATACTTACGAATGAAGCACCTTTTTCGATTTGATAAAGAGTTGCGTAATCGTGGGTGTTACCTTAGTAAGGAAACACGGCCACAAAGACTTGAAATTCGACTTGCTCGCCGCCGATGAGCACTGACAGTACATCTTCGCCGTAGTCAACCATAATCCGCTTGCCTCGGTAGTATAAAAAAGCGTATTTTCGAACAATCGGTTTCAACTACATAGGTGAAGACTAGTTCCAACTTCTCAGACCAAACGCTTTTGAGATCATTCATCATAAAGATCAAATTGCCCACCAATTCGCCTTTCCCCGAGGGGTTATATTGCAATAACACAACCTGAGTCTCTTAGTAGTCAAGTCATAAAAGTACAAAAAATATTTTCTGAAGTGTATCCGTCGGTAAAGTTGAAGCGTAAATCAAAATTAAACTTCCACCCCTAAACTCTCCCTGAGCCTCAAAGGGTTTAATTTCTCCGAAATTAAAAAAATTCCTCAAAAATCCCTCCTTTTTTGTAAAAGGGTCACATAGACTGCTCAAACCAACCCCTGTACAGTTACATCTCAACAAGGAACGCTTCTGAAGTTCTTCAAAAGAGAACGGATAAAACCTCGGGAATTCAATAGAAGAACTGTGGCCAGTTTCTTGTTCAGTTTCTTTCTTTGCAATGGTTAATAGAAAGAAACGTTAATTGAGCGAAAGCTCAAAAAACAAGACCGAGGGTAATGCTGGTTGAGACCGGCGCCAAATTCAGAAGGTAAAACTTTTAAATTTGAACTCACGGCCGTTTGTAAAAGGTCAATTAAAAGACCTAAACAGACGGATCGGAAAATTGTCTGAAAACAGGATGAACTTTTCAGGCTCTCATCCGATCAATTCCAAAGCATCTTTGAGGTTCCACAAAGACTCTTCGAAGTGCTTGAGAAGAGCTTGCTCCTCTTAAGAGCTGCTTAACAGCTGACCTCACCGTATTGAACGTCCTGCTCCGGACGGAGGAAGGCTGGAGAACTTCTCCTCGCGGTAGAAGTTTTAACGAGCAGTTTTGATTTCGGATCTTGCTTCCCGAGATCAACACTTCGCAGCGGCTTTTGCCATGCTGAGGAAAAACATCGACCTTGTGTCGAAATTGCGCAGACTGCTTCCTGGTAAGGAGACAAGAAGCGCAGAGGAAAATTTAGAGAGACCGAAGACGGATGCTTCCGGGCTTTAAACCCGGCGCGGCAGAAAGTCAGTAAAGGGGAACGTGGTTAAGAGGATGTGTATTGCCCATCTGAATCTCCTCCCTCACCTTTAATGATCGACTGCACGGTTTGGCGACAGGCATCTTTCTGAGGCGGTTCTTTTAGGTTGGATTTGTTTAAGGCGAATTTCTAAACCTTTCCTGCATCAGGGTAACGTGTGCCAAACTGCAGGAAAGACGATGAAAGAGATTTCATCTCGGTTCGAGGTCTTGCCCGTCGATGAATATCGATTGACCGAAGCCGTGAGGCCGAGCCTTCGCTTCAAATTCAAACTTAAGAAAACGTTTCAGACGTCCGAGGGTTCTTGCTCTACGAGCATTCTCTCTTAATGTTCCGGGTCGGCCGGCCCCGCGAGGGCCGGCTAAAGGCCGAATCTTTTTTCAACCGCTAACCATCCGGGTTAGATATTTTAGTTAAGTGCCTTTTCGAAATGGTTGGACCAACGTTTGTGTTGTAATGGTAAAACGCTACTTTAATGGTAGTAAAGCTAATGGAACTAAAGTGGAAATTAGTTAAAAAGTAATGAACCTTTTTTGCCCTATTAGTTAGACGATTTGCATTTGCGGTGTTAGTGTTATTACCAAATTGGTAATGTACGTTAAACCATATTAGCCCATGGCTAATTTGTTGTAACCCTGACGTTACCATTTTAGTAATGTTTGATTCAATCTAAAAACAGAAATAATGCATTACGGAGGGATTTTTTGTGCCTCTTAATATGAATTAATGCTGTCCTTAGACACTTAACAGAAGTTTCTACCTAAAGTTAGTCATAACTATCCCCTGGCTTCTTTTATAGGGTGATCATTAATGAGTCATTAGGACATTTCATTCACTCTATTCAGGAGATGCAATATGAAGAAATCTGTCTGTCAAATTTTCAACAAAAACTGTCTTGAAACGGGGTTGAAACCCGATATCCCCACAATCAACGCAGCAGCACTGGAATATGTAAAACGCTTCCCTATCTTTAATGTTCCTGCTGTTGCTTTTTCCGACAGAGATTTTGATGAGACCATTGCCGCCTACCTTCCTTATCCGATCGTGAAGGTAGTGCCGCTGGGTAGAACACCCGTTGAATCCAAGAAAGTATTTCCGTCGATCACGGATTGCATCCGTCTTCTTAAAGCTTATGCCCAAGGCGAACAAAAGCTCTACAACGAACTGGAAGACCGTTTTATGAAGCCCTCCAAGATCGCTTCACGTAGGCAGTTCATGGAGACCGTTATCGCTTGGGCTATCATCTTCTTCTACTTAAAGATCAGAAGAGATCATCGTTATTTCACGGCCCTTTCTTTCCTGCTCTCTTCCCATACCCTCTTGAGCTATGTAAATCGTTTTGAATTCATCCTGCAGGACAAGGACGTTACTCCGGAAGAAGCAGAAGAAATGCAGTCTCGCCGTATCTGGAGAACTTTGTCTGTTTTGAAGGATCCTATCCTTCTTAATCCTCATTTGAATCAATTTCTCGGTGACCTTGCTCCTCACGTTCACAAGGAAGAGTTTCCGATGGTCGCCCTTGAGCTCATCCCTAAGCTTTACGATTCTGCCGGTGAACATAAAGAGAAGATTGACAGCTACATGAACGGAGCCTTGGACGACTTTGCTAAGCAGTATGCTGCCGAGTCCGGAGTCAGTCTCTCTAATCCTTCTTCTGCGGTCTTAAATAAAAACCGTGGTATCAGCAAAGGAAGAGCGAGCGGATATGGCATGGATATCCCTATTGGCATCTCCAACAAAGACTTTATCTACGCTTTTGTCGACGTTGTCAGCTTGATGTCCTTTGTGGTTAAACGTCGTTTTGGTTTGAAGAATAAGGTAAGTGCTTTGTTTGTCCTTTACACACTCCAGCATCTGCCTTTCTTTAATCTTCAAACAGACTTCCGCAACATCAAGACTTCCAAGCTCTGGCCGGTTTTGATGCACAAAGACGGTCAAACGTCGGTCACCGCCGCTCCTGGGCCGCTTGTTCACTTTTCTACAGCTTCCTTGGTTGGCCACGGACCTTTTGATTATCAAGGCTGGGCATCCAAAGGCTGTCCAAAGAATCTCGCTCCTTTTAATACTCCTAAAGGTTTTCAGAAAGATGCTCGTAAAAGTCTCCGTCAGTTAAACCAGTGCTGCAATTCTTTCCTTAAGTCCTTCCTTCATTATCAACATAACAATGGCTAAACCTTCCATGCCCCTCGCCGATTGCCTGAGGCCTTTTAACCAATCTGACCGCCATAAGGTTCAGCCATTGATCAATGAGCTGAGACAAGCGGTCGGAGACGACCATCTGCTGGGAATACAAACAGAGCTTTTTGATGTATTAGTAAAGATCGTCGGTAATTTTCCTTTGAGCTCCGGTTCAGGTTACTTTTGGCCGGGAAGCTACATCGATTTCTCTTTAAAGTTAAGCTGCATTGCGCTTAATCTTCTGCGTCAGCGCATCCAGTTCTTCACGATGCCGCTGGCACAGAAAGAGTTTGAGACTCAGCTTTTAAAACTCTTGGTTCTAACCATCTGTTTCTTCTTCAACTTACGCATTACGGCCATGACGTTCTGTGTGGCTGCAGAGAACGGAGATGAGTTTCGGTTTGAAGTGCCTTATGAAGATTGGTTCAAGGAACACGAGGGGCAGGAACTTACGCTGTACCACAATGTCGATCCGGATCCTGAGGCTGCAGCCGGCAACATCAATCGTCTCGTCCTTAAATATCTTCCGGAATCTCTCCAAAAGCGCTTTGCAAAGAGCTTTAAGCGAGGATACCTTGCGCTGTTATCTAAATTTATCCGCGGAGACGTCGGAAGTATTGTGAAGGATGAATTCATCCTCATCTTAATTTCTCAAGCAGAATCCATCCTCAGAGAGCAGATGACGACTGAATTTGCCAGACAAGGAGAAGAGCCGCCTCACTATATTCCTTCAATCCTGAGCTGGGCAATTTGCGCCCTGCTCGCAAACGAACTTTCTCCGGAAGCAGCGCTTAGGAAGTCCGATGCGATAGGGAATAAAGAACCTCTTCAAATCGTTGCACGTGCGATCACGTGCAAGGACGGAGAAATCTATGCCGTAATCGAATATTTCTTTCCTCTCTTAACGGCCAAGCTTCAAGAACTCTTTCCTCGCCAGACATGGCGAGAGAAAGAGGTTCTCAGAATGTGCTGTCAGTGCGGAATCTTTGACTTGAAAGAAGGCGCTACTTTTGAAGAAGTCGCAAACCGCATTGAAATTTATAAGAAATGCGGAAAAGAAGTTGTCTCTACACCCGTACAAGGTCTTCGCTTTAATAATTTCCTTCTTTATGTCGCAAATGACAGCTATTTCGGGAGAACCGTTCAATCTCTCCAAGCTAAGCACTCTGTCAATGCTAATGATAAGAAACTGAAAGAGCTCGGTCTTTACAAGCCGGTTGCCAAATGGCAATGGGAAGACAAGAAACTGATGATGGAACGTTTGAAACCCTACTTTGAAGAGGTATTAGCACCAAAAACGGAAGAGGATAGGGAAAGAAGGGAATTTTTTGCTCAATTGATGGAAAAGGCCCGCAAGCGCTGGAAAGAAGAAGAACGAGCCCTTAAAGAAGCTGAAGAAGCCAAAGTCCCTCCGGCAATTCTCGCTCAGCGTAAAGCCGATTTAGAGCATGCTTTGCGAGCATTCGAAGAAGCGAAAGAGAAATTTGACTGCGAATTCAACGTAAAGAAGAAACAAGCCAAAAACAAAAAGGCAAAATCTAAGGAAGCTGCTGCCAAAGAAGCTTCTGAAGAAGCACCAGCTGAAACCAATAAAACTGAAGAACCTGCAAAAGAAATGTCTAACACAAACTTAATCGTCGTTCAGAAGTCCGAAGAGCCCTCTATTCCGATGATCCAAACCTCGCACGCAATTAAAGCCTCGTGCAAACTCGTCTTTAATGCTCTTTGTCACGACACAAGCAGATTCTTCAGAGGTGTCGGGGAATGCTTTTCTGTTCACAGCTGGCTAGCTAAGCGCGGCTATCGACTCGTGAAAATCAATTCTGAAGAATCCTCTCCTTCTAATGCTCAAAAGAAGTCTGAAGTTAAACAGATTACTTGTGAGTCTAAGAAGGCCGGCGCCGCTGAAGAAAGCTCTTCTTTAATTATCAGTCCGACCACTGAAGCTCCCGTTGCTGAAGAACCAGTCTCGACTGTCCAGGAGACCCAGCGCGAAGACGCATCCGTTGAAACCGTTGCAGAAAAGTCTTCCGAAGAAAACAAAACTGTTGCTTCTGAAAACAGAGCCACCGTTTCTGCCGAGACCGTTAAACAAACCTCGACTGAAGAATCTTCGAAGATAAGCAGAGAAGTCGCCAATCCCGAACTTCAGCAGCAATTAGTCCAAAGACTTAATGAGTCTGTAGAAAAATCTTCTATCCATCCAGAAAAACTTGCCGATATGGAAATGGATGCTGAAATCAAGAGACTGGCTTCTTTGAAGAACAAGGATAAATCCGACAGCTTGTCGGATAAGAAGACTTCTCAAGATGGCAAGGCGAATTCCAAAGAAAATGCAACAGCTAATACCTGGGCTCAATTCGTAGCTCAGCAAACCAAGCCATCCTCCTCTAATGCTCAAAGCAAGTCTGACAAACCCTTCGATGCTAAGAATCCGTCAGTCGACGCCGCATCCGAAACGTCCCCTGCGACCAATGCAGAAAAGCCTAAAGCTAAACGCGGCCGCAAAAAGATAGCAGATGTCCAAACCGCTAATGCAACTGAGAATGCTGCCACCACTCCGAATGTCAAACAAGCTGGAAAGCAAAAGGTCTCAAGTGAAGCAAAACCTGCCCCTGCTGCAAAACCTAAAGCAAATACAGCAGCATCCACTCAGCCGAAATCAAACGCAGCTCCTTCTGACCAAAATCCTCCGAAGGCTAAACGTGGTCGTAAGCCAAAAGCTCTTCAGTCGGCTAATTCTCAGGTATCCAACGATGCCGCGAAGTCTAAGGAAGTTTCTGTTGTCCAGGCTGCCAAGGTTAACAAGGCTGCAAAGACAGCTAAGTCCGCTGCTCAGCCAAAAGATTCAGTCAAACCGGCAGAAAAAACAGCTAAAGCTGCGACTCAAGCCAAAGCAGAAGCCAAGCCGGTACTTAAAGCTCCTGCAAAGACGCCTTCCTCAGGAAAGTCTTCGGCTAAAGCTATTCAAGCCGCTTTAACCGCCTAGCCGTCCTTCTCTTAATTCTCAAAACATTCCAAATCGACCGTTTTTACGGCCGATCGGGGGAGTTTTGTACCTAACGAATACCTATTGAAGCTTTTTACTATGGCCACACTTCATTTACCTTCTCGAGACAAAGTCATCTTGAGCTGTACGGAAACCAGGAAGAAATTCGACGAATTGCCGGACTGGGACAAAATGATGCTGTCCCGTGCAGCCATGAGAGCCCTCTTCATGGACAATCCAGATGTCATCCTGACGATTGATAAATTAAAGGTTATCTCTCGCGACCATAAACATCCTCAAAATCGTAAAGATCCCTACGGCAGGAAAATCTGGTATCTCCCTAACCGTTATCTCAGACCGGAATACGAATACACAGTTAAACCAAAAGAAAAGCCTACTTGGGAAGAAATGGCCAAGGAGTACAAGTCAAAGAGGATTAAATCTTCACGATCAGTGACCGCTGCGCAGAAAGAAAACAGAAAGATCCAGCTCTGCCATCGTCATTTCTACGTGGACGAATACATGGAGCTTATGGCGACTAACGCCAAAAGGGATCGTCTTAAACGTATGCAGACTCGAGAGCCTTACAAGTACACCAGAAAGATCGTCTTAAAGCTCAGCAAATCCGATCAGCGCTCAAGGGAGCGAGAAGTCTTAAAGAAGATGAGCCAGACTTACACCGCACACGAAATCATTACTTATCAGAAATGGTATGAGTGGCGAGAAAAAGCCCGAAAGCTTCTTCCTTTAAAGGCCGAATTCTTCAACCAGTGTCTGCGACGATATCGGAACAAGGCGCTAAGCCGCGGGGAAAAGTTTTCTAAAGTCCGTCCGCTTAAACCTTGTCTTGATCTCAACCACGAAGTCTATTACCGCTCCAAGCGAGACAAATACATCCCGCTCGAAGTCTTTAACCACACTTTTAATCCTTTCCCTAATGTTCACTATCCGAGAAGATACTGCTATCCGGAGGCGCCTAAGCCGTCCGTACAGACGGTCCCATGAGTTGGCTGCAGTGCTCCCGTGGTTTGCGTCGTCCGCATACCTGGCATTTTTGAGTTATCAAAACATCCTTCCTTTAAATCTCAGTATTGCTTTGCTCTCAATAACACTGGGAATGGGCGGCTACCGCTTGTCTAACGGTCTTCGCATTCTGAGAGCCAGAAGTCTGCTGTCAGGCAGGCGGATGGAGCTCATGAAGTTTTCCAGAGCGTTAGAAGACTTTGACGACAAATCCGTCTGTATCGGATACGGATTTACGTGGCTGCCGGAACACACGCAAAAGCTTCATGACTTATCTCGCCTCAATATCTCAACCTTAATGCTCCCGTCTTTTATGCATCGTCTCTTTAATCGTCACGACAAGACTCAGCTGCCTGAAGAAATCGGCATGCCGTATCTTCACGGGCTGGATGCGTCCGAGAAGACACTGCGCCGAGCCCTCAAAAACTTTGAGGGCGGCCTGCTCATCGTCGGAACGACCCAAGCCGGTAAAGGCGTGATACTGAACTTCATCATGACGCAGGCCATTCTGAGAGGCGATGCCGTCATCTTCATTGATCCTAAAGGATCTGACCGCATGTACAAGGCATTCTGCCGAGCCTGCGAGAAAGCAGGCCGTGGCAAGCCGCTGCGTTTTCATCCCGGAAACCGCTCAAAGAAGGATGGAATACGTTTTGATGTGACTGCCGTTTTTAGTACCGGCGCCCAGATTGCCACTCGCGTGATGTCGGTGGTTCCCGGAGAAGACAACGTCTTCAAGCAGTTCGCCTGGTCTTGTATCAAGACCTTTGCGGACGCCATGATTGAACTCGGAGAAAAGCCTTCTTTGAAGTCCTTGTCTCAGAACATTAACAAAGGCATTGAAGATCTTCTCCGAGCCTTAATCCTCCAAGTGGTCAAACAGCATGCTGACCCGGACTGGAGAGAACAAGCCGAATCCTTCCTTCCTGCAAGAAGAGAAAACTGCACTGACGCCATCCACGAACTTAATGTTCTGGTGTCTTGGTACGAGAACGTACTGCCTACGTATCTGCATACGATGGTCGTCGGCGAATGCTTAAAGATCTTCCATCACTCTAAAGAGCACTATTCCAAAATTACCGCAACACTTATGCCGATCTTTGCGATGTTGACTAGCGGCCCTCTGGAAGAATCTTTATCTCCTGATCCGTCTGACGCTTCCGATAAACGTCCCATCTGGGATATGGAATCTCTCGTTAAATGTAAAGGCGTCCTTTATGTCAACCTTGACTCTTTGTCGGACAACATGATTGCCTCTGCCGTCGGTTCCATGCTCTTATCCGACTTAACGGCTTATGCCGGTAAACGGTACAACCTCGGCTTAAACGACGTTCGTATTTCGCTCTATGTCGACGAAGCCTCGAATGTGATCAATCAGCCCTTAATTGAACTGCTCAATAAAGGCGCCGAGGGCGGCGTGTACACCACGATTGCGATTCAGACGGTACCTGACTTAGCACATCGTTTGGGATCCGTCCATGCAGCACGCATGGTTCTCGGCAACTGCAACAACTTAATCGCTCTGCGCTGTAAAGATCGAGAAACTCAGGACTTTGTCACCGAAACCTTCGGCAAGACGTATATCCACAATGTCGACACCACTTTGTCAACCCATGCTGATACGCATATCGGCATGCCTTCTTTTAAAGGCGGTGCTTCACACAAACGCACGGCCGTGCGCGAAGAGATTATTCCGTCGGAATATCTCGGCAAGCTCCCGAACGCCCAGTTCTTTGCTTCTCTTGGTGGCGGTCATCTAATGAAAGGCCGCGTCCCTGTCATTATCGACGACGAGGAAAACTAAGATGCTCTCCCGACTCTTAATCCTCTTAATGATCCTTGTCTTAAGTTCCGTCATCTGGTGGCCGGGATTAAATGAAGCCTCGTCTTTTGAGAACTTGTCAGAACTCCATCTCAAAGACACAAGCCAAAAGGTCGGCTCCTTGTTTGAGTCTATGAGACCCGTGGTTGACGGCGTCCGCGCCAAAGTGACCGGTTCCTTTAATGCTCTTTTAGGAGATTCTTACCTTCCGTCCGCGGAAGTGGACGGACAAAAGGATGCTCCCACAAAAGAATTCTTTACGCGCCTTTGGTCTTCGCCCTACTTTGTCTCGATGCGAGCCATGCTGGAGATGTCCTGTGTTCGAGCCATATTGGCAATAGGCTGGTTTGCGTTCTTGTCTCCGATTTTGATTGCTGTGGTCATTGATGCCTGGGTTGTCAGACGCCTGAAGTATGAGAGTTTTGCAGTGCACCATCCGACGCTCTATCAAGTCGCCTTGTCTTCTCCGACCGTTCTTTTGATTTGTGCTTTTGCCGTGATGCTGATGCCCTGGTTTATCCCGGCGTGGATTGCTGCGCTCTTTTACGTGGCCTTCCTTATGTCCATCCATTTGATCGTCTCTAACTTCCATCGATTCGGATAACTTATGAAACGTCTTCTTCTTTTAATGCTCCTTTCCTTTGCAGGAACTTGGGTTTCTGCTGCGGAAGACTGCTTTGACCGAATCGCACGCGATAAAGGTCTGGATGCGGATTTGCTTCGCGCGATTGCTTTTGTGGAATCTTCCGGCAATCCGTCTGCCGTCGGACGCAACGCTTCGAGCGAAGATTACGGACTCATGCAGATCAATTCCGGCTGGTTGAAGCGTTTTAAGACCTCAAAGTCAGAATTGCTCAATGACGCCTGCTTTAACGTTCAAGTCGGTGCAGAGATCTTGGCGGATAACTTTAGTCGCGCCGCGCACCCCTGGGATGCCGTCGGCGCCTACAACGCCGCCTGCACTCGACTTAAAGGTCAGGACTGTATCGATGCCCGACAAAAGTATGCCTGGAAAGTCTATCGAGCCTACATAGGAATGTCTGACGCTAAACGTCAAAAGCTCAGAGACATCACCTCTTAATTCTCTTTTTTAAACATTTTTTGTAACGCCTTCCGCGTCGCTTTTTGACAAAGGCCGCGGTTGCGGAGGGATTTTTTGTCCTTAATCGGCCTTTGTCTTCTCTTTTACTTAACTTTTAGGAGTTTTTAATGACTTTATCTACCGCCGCAAACAGAACTTTTGCTTTTGTTCCTGCTCTGCTTTCCGTCTCTGTTTTTGTTCTGAGCGCCGTCTGTCCGGACGCGGCTTGGGCGGGAACTTCGACCGGCGGCCAGGAGCACTTTGCGGATCTTTACGCGATGTTGAAGGCCTGGAGTACCGGCACGCTCGGTAAATCCATCGCCTTAATGTTCCTGCTTGTCGGTTTAGGTGTCGGCGTCATCCGCGGCTCCATCATGGGCGCCGTGGGCTGCGTTGCCGCTTCCATGGCTTTGTTCATCGGACCGCAGATCATTGAACAGATCTTCACGGCCCTGATCTAACTCGTCTGATCGGATGCCCGAAGCTCCTTCGGGCTTCCGTTCTCTCAAGGAATCAAACATGGAATCCTTTAATCCTCACGAATACGTTCCGCGCCGATTGGATGCGCCTGCAAAGTTTCTGCTTTGGGACTTTGACTTGGTCGCCTCCGGCATTGCGGGACTCGCCTTCGGCATCATCGTTAATTCTCTTCTGATGGGTGCGATTGCCTCTTATGCGGCCATCTGGGCCTACAGCCGACTCAAGCAAAAGCGTCATCCCGGATACGGACTTCATTACCTCTACTGGCAGTTTCCTTTTAGAACCTTTAAGCGCACTCCGCCATCGAGCCGCCGCTTTTTTGTCGGATAACCGAATATGAACGTTAAAGAATATACGACTGAGATCTCTGCTCGTCTTGCACTGCGCTCATTCTTTATTTATGCCTTTGCCGCGTCTCTCATTGTCAATGTCATTCTCGCCTTCGGCTTAATCGTCCTTGATAAGAAAGACCGCGTCGTCGTGCTGCCGGCAGAAATCACGAAGTCTTTCTGGCTGGATGCCGACGGCGTCTCTCCGGAGTATTTAGAGCAGATGGGACTTTTTGCTTTACAGCTCGCGCTTAATAATTCTCCTGAGACCTTTGAGCACAACCAAAGAAAGTTGCTTCAGTATGTCTCGCCCGAACAAAGAGGTGCGACTGAAGTCTTCTTAACTGCCCAAGGACGCCGCATGAAGAGCGCCAATGCTTCCGTTCATATGCTTCCTGAAGCGGTTGAGACCAGAGCCTCCGCCATGCAGGTTTCCGTTCGAGGAAACGTTCGTCAGTTCATCGGGGACAAACTCACTTCCATGCGGAAGAAGTGCTGGATCGTGAAGTTCACCTACCGAAACTCTCGTCTTTGGTTAGAAACCATGCAGGAAGCCGACTGCAAACGACCGTTTGAACCGATGAAGCCCACCGGAGAAATCTAATGATCCTTCCTAATCGTCTTCTCATTCTCAGCGTATTTCTTTGCCAGTCGGTTGTTTTCTTTAGTCCTTCTCTTAATGCTAAAGAGATGCCCAAAGAATCGGCCGTATCAGACGCCCAGTCTTCCGTGCATGCAGCAGTCGCTTATAAACAGCCTAACCGTGTTGTCGTATTAAACAGCAAGATTGTCCGAGCGGTTTACGACAACAATCTGATCCAAGCCGATAAAGATCCGACTACCGGTTCTTTGTACGTAGTTCCGCTGACTAAAGAGACCACAGGAATGTTTGTGGTGACCGAATCCGGTCAGACACACAGCATTACGCTCTCTCCTAAGGAGCGTTTAACCGCTCAAACCGTCACGCTGAAAGAGTCCGGAACTTTCTCTTCTTTTAATGGTCCCGCTGTTTCGTCAGAACTTTCCGGTCTTCCTTATGAAGAACGGATTCAGACCGCTCTGAAACTCATCCCGCAATTACGGGACTACGAAGGCGAAGCACTCGGCGGCATGCTTGCGGGCGCCTATCTCCACGCTCAGCCTGTCAGAGCATGGAATGTCTTAGGACTGAGACTAGAACGCTACCGCATCCTTAATCGTACAAAACACAAACAGACGGTTCGTGAACCGGAGTTTTGGAGAAACGGTGTTTTAGCCGTTGCGACTGAAGCTTCTGATCTTGCGCCCGGAGCCTCTGCTGATCTTTGGTTAGTGAGGTCAGCAAGATGAGCGTCAAGAGCTATTTCGAAAGTGAGCGAAGAAAAAAACAGATCACCTGGACGCTCATTGTCTTAGGTGCGCTTTTTGCCGGGGCCATGCTTTCTTCTTACTACTCTGATGACAAAAAGCCGGCTGCAGCCCCTCAGATCACAAGCACCACTCAAATCTCGATGGTTCCGTCTAAAGCCGATTACGAACAGCATCAAGCCATCTATAACGATCGTCTGCTGAACTTAGAAAGGGAGTCCAAAGAAGCAAAGCAGAGAGAAGCCAAACTTCAAAGCGATAAGAAACGCTTGGAAGATCGTATTGCACTCTTAGAAAAGAACGCTCCTAAGGCTAATCGTCCGACGGATGCCGCATCGTCTGAAGACGGCTGGCCGCCTTCCGAGATTCTCGGAAAGCAGCCGATCAGCAAGAAGACAGGCTTTACAAGCGGCAATCAGCCTCAAGGCAGATATTCTCGCCAGCAGCAGGATGCCCCGGCCTCTTCTCCGGCGCCTCGTCTTGTCATCAACAATTTCGGCTCTGCTCCCAGTCCTTCTAATGTTCTCGGAACGCTGCCGGCTAAAGCAAAACCTGAAACCTTGTCTTATCTGCCGAGCGGCACGTTTGCTAAAGCTCGCCTCTTAAACGGCGCCACTGCGCCGACCAGAGGACAAGGCTCAGGCAATCCGGTTCCCGTGCTTTTAGAGCTCACAGATTCAGCAGTCATGCCTAATCTCTATCGATCCGGTATTAAGCGCTGCTTTGTGACCGCCAATGCAACCGGAGAATTAGCGAGCGAACGTGTGCTGATTCGTCTTGACCGCTTGTCTTGTATTGATGAAAACGGAGGAGCCGTAGATAAAAAGATTCAAGGATATGTCTCCGGCGAAGACGGTAAAACGGGTCTTCGTGCCCGCTTAGTCACTAAGAGCGGACAAGCCATCGCGAATGCGCTTTTTACCGGAACCTTAGCCGGTCTCGGCAAGGCTGTGTCTTTAGCTTCTGAGAATCAAACGACTTCCATTACCGGAACCGTTTCTACTACGGTCACTAATCCCTGGAAAGCGGGATTCGGAGAAGGCGCCACACACGCCATGGATCGAATCACTGATTACTACTTAAAGCTCGCAAGCGACATGTTCCCGGTTCTTGAAGTGGATTCCGGACGCAATGTCGAGATTGTCATCTCCAACGGCTTGTCCATTGAACGAAATACCAAACCTTAATTTTTTGCCATGTTTAAACCATCCTCCCTCCTAACCGTCCTAATCTCAATGGGACTTGCCGCACCGATTTCGAGTTTTGCTTCCGGTGCGTGCGTCAATCCCGACTTTAAGGCTCAGACAGTTTCTGCCGTTAAGACTTCTGTTGCACAGAAGGCAGCTGTTGCTAACACTCCTGCGTCTATAGAGTCCAACAAACCATCCATTCCTTTAATCGCCGGCCAAGCCAACGAATTAAAGACTGCTGCGGATAACTTTAAAACGCGTTATCCCAAGACTAAAGTTCTTGCGTACCGGCTGACGCCGCTAGCAGGCATCTTTGAAGCCACCGTCGGCAAAGAAGTGATCTACTTTGATAAGACAGCAAGGTTTGTGTTTTCCGGTCGTCTCTTAGATATGGATCGAGGAGAAGACTTAACCGACAAACGTCTTAAAGACTTAAGAAGAATCGCTTTTGATTCTTTACCTCTGGATAAAGCGGTCAAGACCGTATACGGAAACGGTACAAGAAAGCTTGTCGTCTTTACCGATGTCGATTGTCCTTTCTCCCGCAAACTCGGAACCACGCTTAAATCCCTAAAAGACGTGACGGTCTATACGTTCCTTTTCCCGCTGGAATCCATTCATCCGGAAGCACGAGGAAAATCTGATGCCGTTTGGTGCGCTAAAGATCCCTCTAAAGCGCTTGCCTATGCTTTAAAGGGCGAACCTATGCTCAACGCCATTGCAGACAATCCGGTTTGCCCGTCTCCGGTCAATGACATTCTGGCCTTGGCTAAGCAGCACGGCATCGGCGGAACCCCGACACTCATCAATGAAGCCGGAGACCGAACTGCCGGCGCCCTTCCGCTCGACAAACTTGAGGCGTTTATTAACGCTCCTTTGCAAGGAAACTAAATGAAACGTCTCTCCTTAATCGTCTCTGCGGTTTCTGCAGCGCTAATGCTTTCCGGTTGCGGATCGCTCACAGGATTTTCTAATGCAAAGACGGACTTTGCCTGTGCTGATCTCTCCGAAGGCCCATCCTGCAGAAACATCTCTCAAGTCTATGAAGAAAACAATCCGACCACTCCCGTTGTCTTAGCTGCTTCTGAGGACGAAGACTTTGTCCAGCCGTTCTTTGAACCTAACCAGACAAAGGGCAATCCGGAAGTCAAAACGGAATCGACCGAAGTTTCTGTCGAGCTAACACAGACGAGCGCCGTTGAACGCACTTCCGACTTTGTCACGATTGTTCCGGCACGGCCTTGGCGCAAACCTGAGACTGTTCTTCGTGTTTGGCTCGCACCTTTCCACGACAAGTTAGGCGACCTCCATGACCAACGTTATCTCTACGTTCGTTTAGAAAACGGCGGCTGGACAACTGACAGCGTCAACGAACTTGTCTCGTCATCCCGTTTGTCTAAACCCGTCTATCCGTTGTCTTCCGACCAGCCTCAGGATCCCAACGAAGCCAAATCGAGTAGGGGGACGGGTTTCCCCGCCCCTCTCTCACAGCACCCATCGTGCGGTACCGCAATGGGCGCTTCATTAACGGATCTCCATAAAGCGGAGAG
>NZ_DBMALT010000051.1:0-17345 GCF_057870745.1 Parasutterella sp.
GAACCACTCCTTCCCATCCCGAACAGGACAGTGAAACGCCTCCACGCCGATGATAGTGAGTTGTATTTCTTGCGAAAGTAGGTAGTCTCCGGGCTCTCCATTAAAGACAAACCTCTTGGACCTAACCGTTCAAGAGGTTTTGCTTTATCTGCTATTCAAAAAGCTAAAGCTGTTTTGTTTCTCCGCCCCTCTCTTGCTCCCCGCTAGTGTTCCAGCATGTTGGAAACCGGCGAGGTTTAAGAACCTTCGTTTAGTGAGCTAAGGCCCAAAGGTAGATTGGATAGAGGTTCGATGTCTCCGATAACAACGTCTCGTCCTTTTTCAACAGCCACTTGTTTCTGTACCACTTAGCAAAAATCTTATCCAAGGAAACTTTACCGGCGTAATTAACTTGTTCCACTTCACGTCTTTTCAGCATGAACGGCAGGGGAACATGATTGCTTTCGTGCTTAGACGGAAAAGAATAACCGCTTGAAGTCAGAAGTGAAACAAAGAAAAGCCGGAACCTGTCTTCTAAATTCAAGAAGAAAAGGGTGAATTAGCAGCTGCTCGTATGGGCGGTCTTTCTAGTGCCGATGGTACTTACACGATTCTGGACGGCGCAACGATAGGAAAAAGCTATAACGAAGCCGGCCTGACAAGCATTTACGTTACAACGCCTTTTACCAATAATGCCGTTGTTTACGTTTCTCCGGAATTCGGTGGTGTCAAGTTCCACGCTATGTACTCCAATGGTTTGTACGATGACACTAATAAATGGTCAAAAAACACTCATACATACGGCGCAGGTTTGACCTATGGTTCGGAAAGAGCAAAAGGAAGCGTTATGTATGAAGTCATCGATTCGGCTGTTGATTTCTCTCCGATGAATGCAAACTCCGGAGACGTGAAATCCAAAGACACCCAAATCTTCACAGTCGGCAGTCAATATCGCTTTGACAGCTTCACGCTTTACGGCACATATCAATACGTCACTCATGCCAGACTGCTTCCTGACTTCGATATCACTCTGACAGATGCGGCTATTAATTCCGGCATGATTAAAAAAGGTTTCAACAGCCATGCATTTTCCGTGTCGGGGGCTTTCCCGGTTTTCGGCGGAACGTTCAAAGCTGTGATCAACTATATGAATGGCAAGGCGAAAGACGGTGAAGTTAAGAGCTTCCTTGGTGCAAGTAAATTTGAACGCTTAGCCGGAGGCATTGCTTACGAATATCCGCTTTCTAAGCGCAGCACCTTGTATGGTTTTGGTGCTGTGTCAGTGGGCATGAAAGGGGCTAAATATAACTTCCGGTTACGGCAAAGTTGCCTACAACACATGGAGCGCAGGTTTTTGCTTGCGTCACTACTTCTAACAAAGCGTCTTGGGATAAGTAATTTTTCATTCTCCTTGGTCATAAGCATTGCACTTATGCATAACAGTGGCGGAACTAAAGTGAGCTTTAACTGGGTCCGCCTTTTTCGTTTCTATATGAGAAGCTGCAATTCGTTTAATCTTTGGGCTAGGTCAGGGATCCTCAATTTTTTGTGTTATACAAGCTCATTACTGAGGAGATCTCTCAATGACAAATCCGAGACTACCTCCGCTTCTGGTCAATAAAGCGAGTTCCGTTTTTTACGTGTATACCTACAAAAATGTTTGGGACAGAGATCTCAAGCGGAGTAAAAGAGGAGAGTCAAAAAATAGGAAAAATTCTTGGCGGACAAAAGGATGGCGTAATTTGTTTTAACGGGGGTTTTCTTCAGGAGCGTCCAGAATTTAGAAACTTCCTGGTAGAGAGAAAGGGAGAAGAGTATATCTTTACTTCTTTGAACGAGAGCGGCACTACGCTAACTCAGCCGCAATAGGTCAAACAACTTCATGCGGAGCCACTTGGGCACTGGATAAGCTTTTGTCGCAATCGCCTATTGGAGAGGCTCTTAAATGTTTTTTTTCCACAACGGACTACCTCAAGATTTTATCTATTGCCTATTGCCTATTTCATAATTCTCAACCAGGACAACAACATTTCCAAGTACGAAGTGTTTGCCTAGGTAACGCGCCTGCCCTGGGGCGATCTTCTGTCGCCTTCCTCAATCAGCCGGATCTTTAGAAAGATCAGAAATCAGCAGATAGAAACTTACTTCTCAGTTGTCAGGGAGGAGGAACAACAGGAGAAGTGTGGCGACAAAGATGAAATAACGCTGGTTCTGGACTCAACTTCCGCTGATTAATCTGCTGGCACTGGCGGACTACGAAAGCGGCATTCCTTTCTTCTACCTCGCCTTCGACGGAAAAATTCCCGATGTGAAAACCGTCAGACAAGTTATTTCCGGGAATGCCGGGCTGAGTCTAAATAACGTTGTTTTTGTGTCAGATAGAGGTTACAGCGACGCTAAAAACATCAAAGACTGCCTGAGAAATAAACTCGGATTCCTATTCAATGTGCAATGCGAGATGCCCGGAAGTTTTGCTCAAGAACTCATTGATGAGGAAAGAGAAAACCTCCGGGACTTAAACCGAATGGATTGGTTGACTAAGGTCTTCTAAATAACGAAAGAGATCAACTGGACTTTCGAACCTGATCTCGTACAGGGACAGGTGTCCTCAAAAAAGACGAAGGAATCGCGGTACTTTACTGGCACATCTATTTCAATCGACTAATTGCTGAGAACGCTAGGCAGGGGCTTATCGAGAGAATCGATCGCGTACGAGAAAAGATATGCAACGGTGAGGCGCTCGATGAAAACGAAGTAACGCTATTAGGTGAAGTATTTGAAAAACATGAGGAAGGCGACACGATCAGCTATCTCATTAGCAATGAGAAAGTGGATCAAAGGCTCCGCTACAAAGGCTATCCAGTGCGGGTAAGCGACAAGATACCCGACACTAGAAAAGCATGGTGCGCCTACCAGGAGAGAAGGATTCTAGAAGACACGCTCAAAACGCTCAAAACCCGCTCGAGCTGTGTCCGAAACTGTGTTTCGGATAACGAATCGCTCATTGGTAAAACGTTTGTGCTGTTCTTAGTGGCCTCTATTGAAATGATCGTCAGAGCGAGGCTGAGAAAATACTTCGAAGGAGGTAAAACGAGTGATAGCTTGCCAACGGATTACGACCGCTCCTGCAGAGTTCTTGACTCTTTGAACAACGTGATACAGACCAAATTCTGCGACGGCTATTATTTCGGAGGAAGTGCAGAGAAAAAACGCGGACTTTTTGAAGCTCTTGGTGTCTCGGTTCCCGGCCCTGAACCAGAAGAGGAACGGGATTACGAAGACGAAGAGGAAACAGAATCCTAGAGAGGAGGCTGTTTGTTCTGAGATCGGCCTCCGCCAGATGCACTAAATTCTGCAATATCTTAAGGAGGCCGGAAGCCTTCGGAAGAACAACGAAGGACGGACAATAAAGCTGACGATGAGTTTTGAAGAGGGAACTAGAAAAAGGAAGGTCCGAAATTCTTTCGAATTTTGGACCATCAGTGGCGCGCCAGGCAGGAATCGAACCCACGACCCCCTGGTTCGTAGCCAGGTACTCTATCCAGCTGAGCTACTGGCGCACTGCTGTTTAACAGCGAGAACGAACTATAGCACAAAAAAATATTTTGTGTTTGAGTCGGGTTTCGCAGAATGGGCAAATTTGTAAAAATTGTCTTGAACTTGATTTGACGCCTTGTTTTTCCGTTTTATTGCAAGCTTGTCTAAACTTACGAAAATTAACCAAACGGAGAAAGTTAATGGACAACCAAATTATTTTCGGCGTGACAGACGAACAGAGCGGCTATAAGGACGAAATCCTTTTGACCAATAAGTCTAACCGCCACGGCTGTATCACTGGTGCAACAGGAACTGGAAAAACAGTTTCTTTACAAAAATTAGCCGAATCTTTCTCCAAGAAAGGCGTTCCGGTATTCCTTGCGGATATCAAAGGTGACTTGTCGGGCATTGCAAAAGCTGCGGTGCCGACAGACAAGCTGAAAGCGCGTTTGGAAAAGCATCACTTGCCGACTCCGGATTGGTCAGCCTGCCCGGTTGTGTTCTGGGATGTCTTCGGTCAGGAAGGTTTCCCCGTTCGTGCAACGATCAGTGATATGGGACCGCTGCTTCTGTCCCGTCTCCTTCAATTAAACGATACTCAGGAAGGCGTCTTAAACGCCGTATTTTCGATTGCCGACGATAACGGGCTGTTGCTGTTGGATCTGAAAGATCTGCGCTCTATGCTTCAATTTGTGGGCGATAACGCCGCACAGTTCAGAACGAAGTACGGCAACATCTCAATGGCATCTATCGGAGCCATTCAAAGAGGTCTGCTGGTATTGGAAAATCAGGGCGGAGATAAGTTCTTCGGTGAACCGATGCTCAATATCCATGATTTGATGCAGACATCGGACGGAAAGGGCGTTGTAAACATCCTTGCTGCAGATAAGCTTATGCAGTCTCCGATGCTTTATGCAACTTTCCTTTTGTGGATTCTGAGCGAACTTTATGAAAATCTGCCGGAAGCCGGAGACCTTGAAAAACCGAAGCTCGTTTTCTTCTTTGACGAAGCGCACATGCTCTTTAACGACGCTCCTCAAGTTTTAATCGATAAAGTCGAGCAGGTTGTTCGTTTGATTCGTTCTAAAGGCGTTGGTGTCTTCTTTGTGACTCAGAGTCCAGCCGATATCCCGGAAAAAGTTTTAAGTCAATTGGGCAACCGAGTTCAGCACGCCTTGAGAGCGTTTACGCCTCGCGATCAAAAGGCTGTCCGTACGGTCGCTGAAACCATGAGACCGAATCCGAAAATCGATATGGTGCAGGCCATTCAGGAACTCGGCGTCGGTGAAGCTTTAGTAAGCTTCTTGGATGACAACGGTACGCCCGGTATTACGCAAAGAGTTTGGGTATGCGCCCCGGGAAGCCAGATCGGACCGATCGCGCCTGCTGAAAGACAGGCGATCCAAAATGCATCTGTGCTGAAAGGTGTGTATGACAAGGCTATTGACCGTGTCAGTGCCTACGAAGTTCTTCAGCAGAGAGGCTCTTCGGCGATTGCTGCAGACAACGGAGCTCCTCAGCCGGGTAACCCTGCGGCTCCGGGAGCTGCCGAGCAGGAAGGACCGGACTTCACAGATATTTTGATGAGTAAAGCCAAAGACATCCTTTTAGGCTCTACAGGACCTAGGGGCGGCCATCGTGAAGGAATTGTCGAAAAGGTTGTTCGCCAAAGCGGAGAAAAAATCCTGAGAGGCATTCTTGGGTCTCTGTTAGGAGGCAAGAAATAATTTCCTAAAGGAATAGGGACGGCGGCGAGGAATCGAAAGGTTTTTCGCCGTTTCTTTTCTTGGCGCAGAAATGAAAAAATCCGCAAACGCGGGTCACCGATGAAAAGAATTTGGAGCGGGAGACGAGTCTCGAACTCGCGACCTCAACCTTGGCAAGGTTGCGCTCTACCAACTGAGCTACTCCCGCGTGGAGCGTGATTCTACACTATTTTCAGAAACTGTGTGGAGCGGGAGACGAGTCTCGAACTCGCGACCTCAACCTTGGCAAGGTTGCGCTCTACCAACTGAGCTACTCCCGCGTCACTGGAGGCGCGAAGCGGAGTCGAACCGCTCTCAACGGATTTGCAATCCGGTGCATAACCGCTTTGCTATCGCGCCAACATCAGATAACTGAAAATTGGAGCGGGAGACGAGTCTCGAACTCGCGACCTCAACCTTGGCAAGGTTGCGCTCTACCAACTGAGCTACTCCCGCGACAGAAGTTGCACTATACAGAGGCTTTTTTGACTTGTCAAACGAGTTGAGGAAATTACTTTGAAAGGGAAATGTTTATATTTGTGAACACGCTTTTAGAGGCGCAGATTTCTCCCCGTATTTGTCTTTTAACTTCAAATAGTTCGGTGAAAAACCCAATGTTTTTCGGTGGAAAATCAGCGCCTTTTCTTTTATCCTATAAGCGAGGACTATTCACTTTTCCAAATAAAGATGGGATTAAAGGTTTTTAATTTTATTTGCGAAAACGGACATACGTTCGAGGCGATGGTGCCCAGCATCGAAGCTTTTGAGGAACAAAAAAAGAACGGTTTTTTCACATGTCCCGTGTGTAATTCGAATGTCATTTCGAGAGCCCTTTCTGCGCCTCACATCCAGGCTTCTTCTACACAAAAGGATGTCTCGCAAAATACCGTGGAGGCAATGCATACCGTCTATAAAACGGTCAAAAAGATTTTGGATGAGAGCGAATTTGTCGGGGATCGATTTGCCGATGAGGCTCGCTCCATTCACAGAGGAGACGCCCCGGACCGCCTCATCACCGGAACTCCGACCTCGGAAGAGGTATCAGAACTCCGGGATGAAGGAATTGAAGTTTTAGAGATTGGGCTTAAGAAAGATCGCTCGACGAACTGATGTTCTGAAGCTCTTCGGAAATTTCGAGCCAGCGGCCTTCGAGTTCGTCAATCTTGGAAGAGAGTTCGCCGTGGCGTTTTAAGGCTTCTGCAACCTCGTCCTGATTTCCTTGATAAAAATCAGTGTCAGCAAGTTTGAGATCCAAAGCGCTCTTCTCTTTGTTGGCTAAATCGAGTTCTTTCTCGATCTTGCTGAGCTCTTTCTTGAGAGGTTTAGACAGTGCACTGATGCGTGCACGTTCCTGAGCCTCGTTTCGGCGCTGCTCCTTACGATTCACCGGAGCAGGTGCCCCGGAATCTTCAGGTGCCGCATTCCTCGCTTTCTTGTCCTTTAAGACAATTTCGGCATATTCATCCAAATCTCCGTCAAATTCAGAGAGCTTGCCGTCACGAACCAACCAAAGTTCGTCGCAGCTGGCTCTGAGCAAATGACGATCGTGAGAGACGAGGAGGACGGCGCCTTCATAAGAGGACAGGGCGACGGTCAGAGCCTCGCGGGTTTCCATATCCAGGTGATTGGTCGGTTCGTCCAGCACGAGAAGATTTGGTTTGTTCCAAGCGATAAGCGCTAGGGAGAGGCGGGCTTTTTCTCCGCCGGACATGGGACCGACCGGTGCAAGAGCCTGATCTCCGGAAAAGCGGAATTTGCCTAAGAAGTTCCTCAAGTCCAGTTCGCGCATATTCGGAGGAGCAATGCGCGTTAAATGCTGCAGAGGAGACTCGTCATCTCTTAAGTCATTGAGCTGATGCTGAGCGAAATAGCCGATCTCCAGGCCTTGTCCGTAGCGGCTTTCTCCGGCTAGAGGCTCAAGCTCACCGATGAGGGTCTTCACAAGCGTCGACTTACCGGCGCCGTTAACGCCCAATATACCGATTCGAGCACCTGCTGAGATATTGCACTTAACTTGAGTCAGGATGGGATGGTCGGGTTCGTATCCGCAGGCAACTCCTTCAGCGGTGATTAAATGCTGAGGCACTTTCTCCGGTTGCAGGAAAGAAAACCTCCATTCGTTCTTCGCCAAGACCGGCTCGACGGATTGAAGTTTTTCCAGCATCTTAATTCGTGACTGAGCCTGACGAGCTTTCGTGGCCTTGTAGCGGAATCGATCAATGTAGGCCTGGAGGTGCGAAGCGGTGCGTTCGTAGGCTTTAGCGGCGGCTTGCTGAAGCGCGAGTTTTTGAGCTCTGGTGACTTCAAACTGTGAGTAGTTGCCGCCGTACCGATTGATCGTGTTGTCTTCAACCGACCAAATGGATTTTGCAATTCGATCCAGGAATTCTCTGTCGTGAGAAATGACAATGACGGTGGCTTCCTGCTGCTTCAGGAAACTTTCGAGCCAGATGACCGAGTCAATGTCCAAATGGTTGGTAGGCTCATCCAACAGAAGCAAATCGGCCGGACGCATGAGCGCACGAGCCAGCGCGATTCGGTTTCTCCAACCGCCAGAAAACTCTGAGACCTGGCGCGAAGAGTCATTGGGCTTGAAACCCAAACCGTAGAGAATTTCTTCGGCTTTTGCGACGACAGCGCCTTCATTGATTTCGGCCAAGTGTGCAACAGCTTGTGCATAAGCCATATCATCGCCGGCTTCTTCCGCTCGCTTGAGTTCTGCTTTGGCTTCCATCAAAGGAGCGTGTCCCTCCAGGATGTATTCCAAGGCAGGAAGATCGGTCTCAACCACACGCTGGGCCACGTGCGAGATGCGGTTCAAAGGAGGCGCAAGGATGTCGCCGTCCTCAGTGGAGAGCTCGCCCAGAATTGCGGCGAAAAGCGTGGACTTGCCGGACCCGTTGGGTCCGACCAGTCCGATAATTTCTCCGTCCGAAGTCGTGAGATTGACGTTTTTATATAAAACTCTTACGCCTCGAACCAGGCTCACATTCTGAAGTCTAAGCATCGGGAAGCTGTTCTTTCTTAATCATGAAGACTTGATCTTTGCCGCCGGAGGTGGGCAGCCAGGTGACCTCAATATTGGGGAAACGTTCCTTGAAGTTTTCGGCGCCGTCTCCGAGCTCAACGATTAAAACACCGTTGTCATTTAAGTGCGCTTTAACTTCTTTAAGCAGCCGGTCGATGATATCCATGCCGTCGGCGCCTGCGACCAAGGCTAAAGAAGGCTCGTAACGGTATTCCTGAGGAAGTCCTTCCATGGAAGCTTCCGTGACATAGGGCGGATTCGAAATAATGAGATCGTATTTCGTGTTCTGCAGATTCTCGAACAAATCGCTTTGAATCGGATAGACACGATTTTCGAATTCGTAGTCGGCGATGTTGATTTCAGCCACTTCTAGAGCGTCGCTGCTGATGTCGACGGCATCAACTTCAGCCTGAGGAAATTTCTCTGCCAGCAGAATGGCCAAACAGCCGGAACCCGTGCACATATCCAAAATGGAGTGGATACGAGCAGGGTCAGGGAGAAGACCGTCAAAATTTTTTTCGATCAGCTCGGCAATGTAGCTACGGGGAATCAAGACTCTTTCGTCCACGTAGAAGGGGAACCCGGTGAGCCACCATTCTTTCGTAATGTAGGCTGTCGGTTCGAGGTCGTCGCAGCGGCGGGAAATGTTATTCAGTACTGTTTCCCGTTCATTACCGGTTAATGCGGCGTCTAAGAATTTTTCTTCGTATTCCAGCGGAATACGGAGTGTGCGCAGGACCAAAAAC
This sequence comes from Parasutterella sp., assembly GCF_057870745.1. Lineage (NCBI taxonomy): Bacteria > Pseudomonadati > Pseudomonadota > Betaproteobacteria > Burkholderiales > Sutterellaceae > Parasutterella > Parasutterella sp. Next base: position 9,036 of record NZ_DBMALT010000051.1, read on the forward strand.
GCGGCTTCTTCTTCCGGATTTTGGTAGCCGTGATTAAAGGTAGCTTCAGAGGAATAAAGCCTTGTCGTGCAGTATCGAATGAAGTCGCGGATGGTTTTAAGCGGTTCAGTATTAGTTTCCATCATGTTCACTTAAAAAAATGCGTTCCAGTATTCTGTAATAAATTTTGGACAAGCAGGCAATATCCTTTGTCGGAATGCGCTCATTGACTTTATGAATTCGGTCGTTTACCGGTCCGAACTCTACAACTTCAGGACACCACTGTCGAATAAATCTGCCGTCGCTGGTTCCACCGGAAGTCGAGAACTCAGGTTTGATGCCGGTCACGTCCTTTATCGCTTCAGCCAGCTCGTTTCTGAAGAAAGGCTTTTCCGAGAAAAACGGCGAGGCGCTTTCCTGCCATTCAATCTTGAAATCCCAAACATATTTCCGGCACATGTCTTCGATCTGTTTCTCAAGTGACGCCGCAGTGTGCTTCGGGTTGTACCGAATGTTGAAGGTAATGACGCATTCACCCGGAACCACATTGACTGCTCCGGTGCCTGCATGGATGTTACTGATTTGGAATGAAGTGGCCGGGAAAGGAGGAAGACCTTCATCCCAGACGGTTTGAGAGAGTTCGGCAAGCAGAGGAGCGGCGCTGTGAATAGGATTCCTGACCTTTTTCGGATACGCGACGTGTCCCTGAATGCCTCGAACGGTGAGTTTGCCGTTTAGAGAGCCGCGGCGCCCGTTTTTAATGGTGTCGCCAAGCAGCCTGGTGCAGCTGGGCTCCCCGACAATACAGAAATCGGGAGCTACCTCACGGTCCGACAAAACCTGAAGCGCATATTGAGTGCCGTCTTTGCCGTCGCCTTCTTCGTCGCTTGTGAGCAGTAGGGCAATCGTTCCTTTGAATTGGGGATGTTTAGAAACGAATTCACAAGCGGCGGCCGCAAAACAGGCGTCGGAAGTTTTCATGTCCTGAGCACCGCGTCCGTATAAGAAGCCCTCATCTTCCGTTGGCACAAACGGAGGAAACTTCCAGCCGTCTGCACCCGGCGGCACAACGTCCACATGACCGGCAAAGAGAAATACCGAGGCCCCCGAGCCGTACTTGGCCCAGAGATTTTTAGTTTGCCCTCGATTGATTTCCTCACAAGAGAAGCCGTGTTGGGAGAGGAGATCGGCAAAGATTTTCAGAGAGCCGGCATCCGAAGGCGTCACGGATTCGCAAGCGATGATTTTTTTCGTGAGTTTAAGAGGGTCTTGCTGCATGCTGAACATTCTCAAATTCAGAGGTAGATAAAATGCGAAGACCTCTGTCAGGAAAGACAGAGGCTCTAAACAAAGGGCCTTGAATATTCAAGGCCCGTAAAATTAGTCGCGAAGAAGTTCGTTAATACTTGTCTTCGAACGCGTCTTGGCGTCTACGCGCTTAACGATGACCGCGCAGTTAAGGTTGTATTTGCCGTCAGCGGAAGGCAAGCTTCCGGGAACAACGACAGAACCGGCAGGTACTCTGCCGCGATGAATTTCGCCGGTGGTACGGTCATAAATCTTCGTGCTCTGTCCGATGAAGACACCCATGGAGATCACGCTGTTTTCTTCAACGATGACGCCTTCAACGATTTCGCTGCGGGCACCGATAAAGCAGTTGTCCTCGATGATGGTCGGGGTTGCCTGAAGCGGCTCGAGAACACCGCCGATACCGACGCCGCCGGAAAGGTGGCAGTTCTTACCGACTTGAGCGCAGGAACCGACCGTTGACCAGGTATCGACCATGGTGTTTTCTCCGATGTAGGCGCCGATGTTGACAAAGGAGGGCATCAATACAACGCTCGGAGCGATGTAGCTGCCGTGGCGAGCCACAGCAGTGGGCACACAGCGGATGCCGGATTCTTTCCAATCGGCTTCGGAAAAATGATCGAAGCGGGAGGGCACCTTGTCAAAGAAGGACAGGTCGCCGGCGCGGACCATTTTGTTCGGATAAAGCTGGAAGCTCAAAAGAACGGCTTTTTTGATCCATTCGTGCGTGACCCAATTGCCGTCAATTTTTTCCGCGACGCGAAGTTTTCCCTGCTGAAGCAGTTTGATGACTTCATCGACGGAGTTTTGAACTTCAGGCGGAAAGTGTTCGGGACGAAGGCCGAAAGATTCTTCAATAATTTGCTTTAATGCTTCCATAGTTATTCCTCAAAGGGGTCAAATTCTGCAATTCTTTTAGCGGCCTCTGTGACTTCGGGCACGGTGGCAACCAAAGCGATACGGATGTAGCCGGACCCGGGGTTGACACCGTTGACTTCTCGGCCAAGAAAACTGCCCGGGAGAACGGTGATGCCCTTTTTCTCATAAAGCCGTCTTGCATAAAGTTTATCGTCTATAGGCGTTTTCGCCCACAAGTAAAAACTTGCATCGGGCATTTCTACTTCCAGTGCTTGTTTCAGAAGCGGAACAGCCGCCTTGAATTTTTCGACATAAAGGCGTCTGTTTTCCCGCACATGTTCTTCATCATTCCAAGCCGCAATACTTGCGTGCTGTACGGCGCCCCCCATTGCGCTGCCGTGGTAGGTTCGGTAGAGCAGGAACGGTTTAATCAGTTTTTCGTCACCTGCAACAAAACCGGTACGCATGCCCGGGATATTGGAGCGCTTCGACAAGCTCGAGAAGACAATCAGGCGGTCGAAGTTAGTTCTGCCCAAAAGTTTGGCAGCGGTCAAAGAGCCGAGAGGCGGATTATCTTCGTCAAAATAAATTTCCGAGTAACACTCGTCGCTGCCGATCACAAAGCCGTATTTGTCGGAAAGGTCAAAAAGCCTCTTCCAGTCTTCCAGTGAAAGTACGGTTCCGGTCGGATTATTGGGAGAGCAGACAAACAGCAGCTGAGTGCGTTTTAGAACTTCTTCCGGTACGGAGGAATAGTCAGGCTTAAAGCCTGTCTGAGCTGTCATCGGGCAAAAATATGGCTCGGCACCGGCTAATTTTGCTGCGCCTTCATAAATTTGATAGAAAGGATTCGGTGTAACGACGACCGGGTCTTTAGTCGGATCGATGACAACTTGGGTCAGTGCAAACAAAGCTTCACGCGATCCGTTGGTCGGCAGGATTTGGGAAGCCGGATCGAGTTTTACGCCGTAGCGCTTTTCAATCCAGTTCCCAATCGCTTCTTTCAGCTCAGGGTAACCGCCTGTCGGAGGATACTTTTCAAACAAGGCCTGATGATCGAAGAGAGATTGTTTGACGGGCTCAGGTGCCGGATGTTTCGGTTCACCGATGGAAAGGGAAATCGGTTTGAGTCTTTCCGGCAGTTTTGCGTCCTTCAAAAGTTTGCGCAGCTTCGCAAAGGGATAGGGCTGAAGTGTATTAAGCAGCGGATTCATGTTTGCTGATCTTTTTCGTTGGAATATCCACAAAATTTTAGCGAAGGAAGAAGCACTTGCCGCGCTTGAAAACTACGAAATGAAGCGGTGCAAAAAAGAACGGCCCGTCGATGACGGGCCGCTGAGGAAAAATCGAATTAACCGCGAGTCGGATCGTTCGATTCGAATTCTGGCAGTTCAACCGGTTTGACCGGTGTCCAGCCTTCCTTACGGTATTCGGCAACAACTGTCGTGTAGATGCCGCCTCGGACCCACCATTTAGCCTTAAGTCTCATGAAACGCGGGGAGGTGGCTGCAACGAGATCGTCCAGGATCTTGTTGGTGATGGCCTCATGGAAAGCACCTTCCTGACGATAACTCCACATATAGAGTTTCAGAGCCTTGAGTTCGACATTCTTCTGATCCGGAATGTAATCGAGCAGAAGTGTGGCGAAGTCGGGCTGTCCGGTTAACGGACAAAGCGACGTGAACTCAGGGATTTCAATGTGAATTAAATAATCCCGATTCGGCTGAGGATTCGGGAAAGTCTCAAGATTCTTGCTAGGAGCAGTAGACATGAAAATTATTTTTCCGCTATGTGTTTAATTAGAGCACACAAATTATAAGGTCGCGAAAAGAAAGACAAAACGATTTGAACCGCTGTGGGTAACCCGGAGAAAAACAAAATTGCATCAGTTCGTAATACAGTGGTTTCCTTCATAAGCCTGTAGAATATTGAGTCTTAAGTAGTAGCCTGCGGCGAACGTGGCCGCAGGTCCAGGATTTAGCTAAAGAAAGATGAATATGGTTGGAATGGGGGTAACGATAGTCCTGATCCTTGCGGTCGGCGGCGTCGGCGTTTGGTATTGGCTTCGCATCAAAGAGACGGCAAGTCATGAAAAAGTCGAAGATAAGACACCTCCGAGGATTCCTCAGGAGCCGATTTTCGGTGAAGATTTGATCAATTCCGGCGACATCAAAGTCGACGAGATTAAGACCTTACCTCCTGTTGAAGAGCCGCAGCCTGAATCGCAGTCTCCGTTACAGGAAGAAGAGACGGTCGAAGAAGTCCGGGAAATTCTCCCGAAAGAACCCGAAGAGGAAGAGGAGCCTGTTGAAACTCCCCCGGTGTTGGAAGAGATTGATGACAGCGGTCTGCCGAAATATGATCCCTTTGTCACTGAACTCGTCCGTATTACCTTCAAAAAACCGGTAACGGGCAGCCAGCTCGCACCGTTCGTCAAAACGGCGATGGAAAATGCTCCGAGGGGGCTGTTGCGCATTCTGGCTCTCGAAGCAAACAGCAACCGCTGGTTTGTGCCGGATGCCATCGGTATGTTCTCAGCAATTGCCTTCTATATTCAGCTGGCTTCCGGGAAAGCTTCTTTCGACCAGGTTTCTTTGTCGAATCTCTACCAGTTGGTTTTTCTGCGTATGGAAATGAACCTGGACGGCACTTCCGAAATGAAGGAAATGCAGCTGCTGAACAACCATACGGATCAGCTTAACGCACTCATCAAGAATTTCGGCGTGCAGATTACGCTTCTGCTGCGTCCCTTGGAGCCGGTTTCCATCGATGATTTCGAGAAAGAGACGATGCTCTTGGGCTTAAAGCGCCGAAGCATGACGCATTATGAAAAACTTGGTGAAATGGTATTGGATAAGAACGGCAAGCGCCAGGGCAACAGAAAAGGAACCATTGAGCTTCGTTGGTTAGACGACAGAAATATTGCGATTTCTCTGAATGTTCCGCTGATTGCTCCGGAAAGCGATCCTCTTCGTCTCCTGATGACGGCTGCCAACGCTTTCGCGGCGGTATTTGATGCCAAGATCGTGGATCCCAAGGGATGTGAGATCTCGGGAGCAACGGTCTCTCTGCTGAAGCAGGAACTCGATCGCTTCTATAAACAGATGCGTGAGAACAATATTGAACCGGGCAGCGTCAGAGCACATCAGCTTTTAGACTGATAACTCCCCAAAATTATCATTCTGATTAAGAACATCGGAGTCCGTGCGAGTACAGTAAGAAATCCGGTGTTTTTATTTGGTTCAGGTACGAAATGGAAGAGCAGGATAAGAAAAAATTAGAGGCAGTCAAACTCCGTATGGAGAAGCTGGCTGAGGAGCTTGAAAAGCATAACAAGGCTTATTACATAGATAATGCTCCGACGGTGTCTGACGAAGTCTACGACTCGTTGTTCCAAGAACTGGCACGACTGGAAAAAGAGTATCCTCAGTTCAAAAGTCCGGTTTCTCCGACCGAGCGCGTCGGTGCGACGGTCCAGAGCGAACTCAAGAAAGTGACGCATGCCGTTCCGATGCTTTCCATTCATACTGAGACGGATTACACAGCGCAGGGCGCCTATGATTTTGATGCCCGCGTAAGAAGAGAACTGGAGCTGACATCCGATCAAACGGTTGACTACGACTGCGAATTGAAGTTCGACGGGCTCGCCATTAATTTGCGGTACGAAGACGGCGTTCTCGTTCAAGCAGCTACTCGCGGAGACGGCTACACGGGTGAAGACGTTACTGCAAATGTCAAGACGATTAAGACACTTCCTTTACAAGTCGAGGGCTTCCCGAAGATTTTTGAAGTCCGTGGCGAAGTTATCATGCACAAAGAAGTGTTCCGCAAGCTCAATGAAGAGCAGGAAGCAGCCGGAGCGAAACTTTTTGCCAACCCTCGCAATGCTGCGGCAGGAAGTCTTCGTCAGCTGGACTCTTCTTTAACTGCCAAACGCAACTTGAACTTTTATGCATACGGCTACGGTGAAGTAAGTGAGATGCCGGCCGACACCCAGTCGGGCTTGCTTGATTATCTGAAATCCAAGGGCTTCCCGATGATCAGTAATCGAACTGTCGTGCAGACGCCGGAAGAGCTGGAAGCGTTTCATCTGGAAGTCGCTCGTATTCGTCACGACTTACCTTTTGATATTGACGGCGTGGTCTACAAGGTCAACAGTTTTGCCCGCCAGAAACAGCTGGGTTTTGTCTCCAGAGAGCCGCGCTGGGCAGTAGCTCATAAGTATCCGCCGGAAGAAGTCCAGACCCAGGTTTTGGATATAACTGTTCAAGTGGGACGAACGGGCAAACTTACACCAGTCGCTCGTCTGAAACCGGTGTTTGTCGGAGGAACCACAATCAGCAACGTTTCTCTGCACAACGAAGAATTCTTGCAGAACATGGGCATCAAGATCGGAGACACTGTCGTCGTGCATCGTGCCGGCGACGTCATTCCGGAGATCGTCCGAGTGATTCCTGAACTCAGGCCGAAAAACGCCAGAGATTTCGTGATGCCGGAATTCTGTCCGGTCTGCGGTTCTCACGCCTATAAAGAAGACGGAGAAAAGGATCGCCACTGCAGCGGCGGTCTGTTCTGCCGCGCTCAGAGAGCCCAAGGCATTCTCCACTTTGTCAGCCGCAAAGCCATGGGCATTGACGGAATCGGAGAAAAGCTGGCCGAACAGCTGATTGAACATGATTTGGTAACTACGGTTGCGGACATTTACCGTTTGACCGTCGACAAGCTGGTCGGACTGGATCGCATGGGACAGAAATCGGCAGAAAAACTTGTCGCCTCAATTGAAGCCTCTAAAAAGACAACGCTCGAACGCTTTCTTTACGCCATCAGTATTCCGGAAGCCGGAGAAGCGACGGCAAGAAACCTGGCAGCTCACTTCGGCGCCTTAAAGCCGCTGGAAGATGCTTCTTTAGAGCAGTTGCTTGAAGTTGAAGATATCGGACCGTCGAGCGCGGAAAACATTCTGCACTTCTTTGCCGAACCGGCGAACATCGCGGTGATCAATGACCTGATGGATCGCGGCGTCGTGTGGGAAGAGGGTACGGGCACGAGTGACCAGGAACTGCCGTTGAACGGTCTGACATTCGTTCTGACCGGCACACTGCCGACGCTTTCCAGAGATGAGGCCAGCGATATTATTCGCAAAGCCGGCGGAAAGGTAAGCGGCTCAGTGTCGAAGAAGACGAGTTATGTGTTGGCAGGCGAATCTGCCGGCTCCAAACTCGCCAAAGCCGAGTCTTTAGGCGTTAATATCATAGACGAACCTGAGTTATTCAAAATGATCAATCAAGGAGTAAAGGCGGATGGCTAATTTTGCGTTGATCGGCGGCAGCGGTTTGGACCAGTTGTCTCTGTTAGAAGGCAAGGTCATTGAGAAAATTGACACTCCCTACGGTAAAGAGCCGGTCGAAATTTGCCGCGGAGTGATTGACGGACTGAACATCGTATTTTTATCCCGGCACGGGACGACTGAGAAGAAGCCGCCGCACATGATTAACTATCGCGCCAACATTTGGGCTCTTTCACAGTTCGAGCCCAAAGCTGTGATCGCATTGGCTTCCGTCGGCGCTGTTTTGCCAGAAGATGATATCGGTGCGATTGCCGTACCCGATCAGATCATTGACTACACCTGGGGCAGAGAAACCAGCTACAACACCGGCAAAGAGAAGTTCATTAACTTCATTGACTTCACTTTTCCGTTTGATATGGATTTGAGAGAAGCAATTGTTGATGCTTCTGAGGAGCTGGATCTTCCAATTATTGACGGCGGTACTTATGCCTGCACACAAGGTCCGAGACTCGAAACGGCGGCCGAAGTTGATCGCATCGATAATGACGGCGGTCACTATGTCGGTATGACACTGATGCCCGAGGCATGCTTGGCCAGAGAGTTAAATCTCAAGTACGCAGCGATTTGCCAGATCGTCAATACTGCAGCCGGCCGCGGAGCCTCTGAAAAAGGCATCGTGCTTGACGATACGAAGGATGCTCTGACTAAGGCGACAAAGGAAAGTGTGAATTTAGCTCTTGCCACATTCCGCTCATTGGCTGATTAGAACTTTTGTTGAATCGAGTAGGGGAAGCTTTCACCTACCCCTCTCACACCACTGGGCATGCGGGTCTCGCACCCAGCGGTTCCAATTAACCTATGCGGGTCGCCTATTTGCT
>NZ_DBMALT010000052.1:0-16088 GCF_057870745.1 Parasutterella sp.
TAAAATCTTAAAGGTCAACTGCATTTAGTTCTAAGAACAAAGAGTCAACTTACGATTAGTTTTAAGCAAAAACAGAGTCAACCAAAATCAGTTCAGGTCAAATTTTAATTCTTTTGTTCGGAGGATTTTTAGCTGAGACCGAACTGCTGCGGCTAAAGAAGCTCCTTTCATTCATAAAATTTACTTTTCAATTACAGTACCGAGACTTTCTTAGAAATTGAGATACGTCCGGTGATCACTGCCGGCTTCATAATTCAAATCAGCTTGTAACTACAGTACTCAGGCAATGTCGGCGGAGTTATTTCTGAACTCGAGCAGGCGAAGCTTACTCAGATAATTCATAAAAAACGGAATCAATAAGTGCGATATCTACACTGTATTGCCCATCGGGGTAATTTATGCTTTTTATCCCTTAACACAAAAGAATTTCTAAATCAATACCCTAAAGGTTATTAACGAGAAAAATTAATTTCTTTAGGATTTTTTTGTTCACTTAAACAAGGAGAAGACAAATGTCCAAATTATCCCGCAGAAGCTTTTTAGGCGGAGCCGCCACAAGCGCAGCCGGCTTCCTTACCTCTGTCGCCTTGCCTTCTGCCGCTCATGCGTCCGATGAAACTCCACAGAAAGGGGATCAAACAGCAGATCTTTTGGTCATAGGCGCTGGAGGTGCCGGATTAGCTACTGCCGTTTCAGCAGCTCAGCACGGTGTCAAGAACATTATTATTTTGGAAAAGATGCCGTTTGTGGGCGGCAACACCTCTATTTCCGGCGGTGGTTTCAACTCTGTCCATCCGGTCAGACAAGGCCGCCAAAAGATTAAAGACAGTCCGGAGCTTCATGCAGAGCAAACTCTGGCAGGCGGCGACTTCCGAGCTTATCCTGAGCTTGTCAAAACCATGACTTACAACTCCTACGATGCCATCCAGTGGCTGGAAGGCATGGGGATGAAGTTCAAAGATGACGTTTATCAAATTTACGGCGGACTTTATCCTCGCTGCCACGCTCCCTTCGGATCTTTAGGCAGTGACTACATTAAAGTTCTCAAACCTCAGTGTGATAAAGAAGGCGTTCAGATCTTCACTAACTCCAGGGTGGTTCGCTTATTCAGAGAAAATCAGCTTTCCGGAAAAGTGCTCGGCGCGGAATATGTTGATAAGGACGGAAATCACAAGACCGTTAAAGCCAACAAGGCAGTGGTAGTCACTACAGGCGGTTTCGGCGCCAATCCTCAGATGCGTGCGAAGTATGATCCGCGAATGCTGAACTTAACGACAACAAACCTTCCTTGTTCCACAGGCGACTTAATTCCGCTTATGGAAGACATCGGTGCAGACTTGGTTGGAATGGACTTTATTCAATGCAACCCGGGATGCCCTCCGGGAAGAAAGCAGAGAATCATTCTTCATCTCTACGCAAAGAACTTCATCATGGTCGGTCCGGACGCTAAGAGATTTATTCGTGAAGATGAAAGACGCGACAATATCCGTGATGCTGTCCTTAGCCTTCCAAAACAGACTGCTTATGCCATTGTCGATTCCAAAGGTTTTGCCGATCTCAATCCCGGTCACCAAGAAATGGCTAGAAAGGGCTTAGAAACCGGAGATGCATGGACCGCAAACACTATCGAAGAGCTTGCAGAAAAGATGGGACTTGATCCGAAAGCACTGAAAGCGACCATCGACGAATTCAATGCAGGTGTTGATGCCAAGCACGATAAATTGGGCAAAGCTCCGCGTAATCTGACCAAGATTGAAAAAGCCCCCCTTCTGGGCCGGTTACTCGGGAATGAGCGTCCACCATACCATGGGCGGCGTTATTATCAATCCTAAGAATCAGGTTATCGACAGAAACGGCAAACCGATCGACGGACTGTATGCAGTCGGCGAAGTTACCGGCGGGATCCACGGGACCAATCGTCTTGGCGGAAACGCTATCTGCGACATCTTTACTTTCGGCAGACTTTGCGGAATACAAGTTTCCAAACTCTAATTAACTTTAATCCGTCGTAGCGAGAGGCCAAACAATTAGCCTCTTTTCTTTTAAAAATCAATGAATTCATATAATTAGGGACGGGCAGAACAATGTTTTTCGAAAGCGAGTAATCAACTTTTAAGGTAAAAACCGAGCTTTTATGCGCATTTCGCTAAAATGAAATTCAGATTTAATTTGTAAATGCAGTGTTTCCTGCGCCTTTGTTTAATCGAGGGCGTTAGCCGCAAAGGACTTTTAGTAGATGATCAGGATCGAGAACGTCAGTAAATGGTACGGAGATTTCCAGGTTCTTAAAAACTGCTCCACCTCCGTCAAAAAAGGCGAGGTAGTCGTCATCTGCGGACCCTCGGGCTCAGGTAAGTCCACGCTCATCAAAACCGTCAACGGTTTAGAGGACTATCAGGAAGGCACTATCTACGTAAACAACATCAATATCGGAGACCCCCACACGAACCTTCCGAAGCTGAGAGCACACGTGGGGATGGTTTTTCAGCACTTTGAGCTCTTTCCTCACCTCACCATCCGCGACAATTTGACGCTTGCCCAAATGAAGGTCCTCAAGCGTTCTCGCGATCAAGCAAACAAAAGAGGCATGGAGCTCTTAGACCGCGTGGGTTTGATTAAACAAGCCGATAAGTTTCCGCCTCAGCTTTCGGGCGGACAGCAGCAGCGTGTAGCCATCGCCCGCGCCCTTGCGATGGACCCGATATGCATGCTCTTTGACGAACCGACTTCCGCGCTTGACCCGGAAATGATCAACGAAGTGCTCGATGTCATGATTAATCTGGCCAAGGACGGCATGACCATGATGGTCGTCACTCATGAAATGGGCTTTGCCCGAAAGGTGGCCGACCGCGTCGTGTTTATGGACGCCGGAGAGATCGTGGAAGAAGCTCCGAAGGAAGAGTTTTTCTCTACGCCGCGCAGTGAAAGAGCTCAGCGCTTCCTCGCAAAAATTCTGCAGCACTAACCTTCTTCTTTTTGTTGCCGAGCGTAAGACGACAGGCAGATTCAAACTCCTGTCTCTATAATGTTTTGCACGAAAACCGCAGGCTTCTTGTATCTCAAAAACAACCCAATTTACCGCCCTGCGCGACCACGATTAACGATTGAAAGAGGAAGCGAAACGCTTTCTCTTCGGAGAGAGGAATGAAACCTGAGATTTCTGAAAAAGGAATTTTAAACTTAGGACGTCACGTCCTTCTTGAAGAAGCAAAGGAACTCGAGACTATCGCGGGAAGGCTTGATGAAAATTTTGTCAAAGCCGTCACCTTGATTCTCAACTGCAAGGGACGCGTTGTCGTCAGCGGCGTCGGCAAGAGCGGGCACATTGCACGCAAGATCGCAGCAACGCTCGCTTCCACCGGATCTCCGGCATTCTTCGTTCATGCGGCAGAAGCAGCTCACGGCGATCTGGGCATGATCACCAAAGACGATGTCGTCATTGCGATTTCTTACTCCGGCACCACATCCGAGCTGCTGACTATCATCCCGACTGTCATTCGTGAGGGTGCCCCTGTTATTTCCATCACGGGTTCCGATGACAACACGCTTGCAAAAGAAGCAACCGTCAATCTCAACGTGCATGTTTCCCGCGAAGCCTGTCCTCTGAACTTAGCACCCACCTCCTCCACAACTGCAACCCTTGCCATGGGGGACGCACTTGCCGTTGCCTGTTTAGATGCGAAGGGATTCGGACCGGAAGATTTCGCACGTTCTCATCCGGGAGGCGCGCTCGGACGGCGCCTCCTTACTCATGTCAGAGACGTTATGCGCAGCGGAGAAGCTACGCCGGTTGTCCGAATCGATGCCACGGTGCTGGACGCCGTGAAAGAAATCACCAAGAAGAAAATCGGTATGACTGCCATCGTTGATGAAACCGATAAAGTCAAGGGTATCTTCACCGAAGGCGATTTAAGACGCCTGATCGAACGCGTCGGCGACATTCGTCCGCTGAAGATTCGCGATGTGATGACTCCGAATCCGACAACGATTCAGCCGCAGGCGTTGGCTGCCGAAGCCGCTAAAATCCTCAACAGCACGTTAAGAAACCAGCTGTTGGTTGTAGACGACAATGATCGACTGATCGGTGCGCTCCACATCCATGACCTTATGACCGCAAAGGTAATCTGATGAAAGCAGAAGCAATTGCAAAAAAAATTAAGCTTGTTTGTCTGGATGTTGACGGAGTACTGACGGACGGCTCCATCATCATTTCCGGACAAGGCGAGCTCTTTAAGCAGTTCTACGTCAGAGACGGTCTCGGAATTAAGTTCCTGCAGGACTGCGGAATTCAGGTTGCTATCTGCACCGGCCGACAGTCCGACATCGTCATCGAGCGCGCAAAGGAACTCGGCATCACGCTTTTAATGCAGGGGCAGAAGGACAAACGTGAGGGGCTGGCTGAGATCTGCCGACAGGCAGGCGTTTCGCCGGAGGAAACCGCTTACATGGGCGACGATATCCCTGACTTATGTCTCTTTCCTCTGGTAGCACTGCCTTGCGCGCCTTCGGATGCTTCTGTGCTGACTTTAAAGAAGGCCCGCTGGGTCTCGCGTTTCCCCGGCGGACACGGTGCGGTAAGAGAGCTTGCAGAATTCATTCTGAAGTCTCAGGGACTCTTTGAGCAAGCCGTTATGAAACGTTTTAACACTGAGCTGTAAGCTATGCGCGACCGACTGACCTCCCTGATCGCTATCGCCCTTTTGGTGACGCTCTGCGCCATGAGTTACTGGTATTCAGTCAAGGCGGAGCTGGAAAACGTAACGCATCTTTCCGATCTGAACTCGCCCGATTTTATTGCCAGGGACATCACGATCACTCAGTTTGACGATGACGGAATAGCAAAAGCAAAGGTCTTTGCCAAGGAAGTCGAGCACTATTCAGATGGCCACGCCAACGCAAAGTTCCCCGAATACGCCTCCTTAAATCCGAATGAGCCTCAGATCACCGCAAAATCCGATCGCGCCACAATGATGGACGGAGGTGCCGTGATTCATTTTTACGACAACGTGGACATTCGTCAGGCCGCCTCTAAAGAGGCTCCCGCAAGCCGCCTTCTGACTTCGCAGCTCGATGCCTATCCTGACACGGACACTTATAAGTCCGACAAACCTGTCGCACTGACCCGCGGAGAAGATACTTCCCTCGGCGTCGGAATGGATTACGACAATGTCGACCGCACTTTCAAGCTGCGCTCCAGGGTTCAGACCGTCATCCAGCCCAAAACCGTAAAAGAAGTCGAGCGTAAGTAACACTGGATCTATGCTCGAGCCCTCCTTCGGGCCGGTTTTTGAGTTTCTGAAATCTCGTTTCGCGGCTGTTTTACTCTCGGCTTTCGCTAGACCTCCCGAGTAAGATAGAATGTCCTAACTGCTTAACCTTTCGTCATTGATTACACAAAAATGAAGCTTCTGCCGATCTGGTTCTTTTGCGCACTCGGGTTGCTTTCCGTCGGTGCGGTACACGCTGAAACAGCCGACTCCGAACAGCCAATTCAAATCTTTTCCGATAAATTTGACGGCGACGATGTCAAGCAAGTCGCAATTTATACCGGGGATGTGGCAGTTCACCAAGGAACATTAGAAATCCGCGGCAACAAGCTTGTACTCACAGTTGATCCGCAAGGTTATCGACATGCAGTGATGACGCCTCTGAAAGGAAAACTAGTCACCTTCAAACAGCGTCGTGATCAAAAAACACCCGGCGTCGAGGAGTGGATGCACGGCAAAGGTGACGAACTCACTTACGACGAAAAACGCAACGTTCTGATTTTGACGCATCGTGCCGAAGTTGCACGCAGCGAAAACGGTGTGCTCAAAGACGAAAGCAAAGGCGACAAAATTACTTATAACCTGACGAATTCAACGGCAATTATTGACGGCAACAAAGCAAAAGGCCCTTCCGGCCGCGTTTCTACCGTCATTGCACCTCGCGATTCCAACATGGACGCCGGCAAGCCGCTTGAACTTCAGGGAAGCAGGAGAGTCTCTCCATGACAGACGGAGTAAACCTGCAGAAACACCAAACCAATGTGCTTGAGGTCAAAAACCTCAAGAAAATTTACGGCCCGAGAACCGTGGTCAAAGATGTCTCTTTGTCCATCAAAAGCGGTGAAGTCGTCGGTCTTTTAGGCCCGAACGGCGCAGGGAAAACCACAACGTTCTATATGATCGTGGGACTCGTGGCGGCAAACGGAGGTCAGATTCTCCTCAACGGCGAGTCGATTCAGCACCTTCCCATCTACAAACGCGCCCGCATCGGTATTACCTACCTTCCTCAGGAAAACAGTGTTTTCAGAACGCTGACTGTGGAAGAAAACATCCAAGCCATTCTTGAGCTGCAGACCAATGAAGACGGCAGTCCGTTCACCAAGAAGCAGATCAAGGAAGAACTTGAAAAGCTATTGAACGAGCTTCAAATCACCGGTATTCGCAAGAACCTGGCGCCGACGGTTTCCGGCGGGGAACGCCGTCGTACTGAAATCGCTCGTGCCCTGGCCGCCCGTCCTCGTTTTATTTTGCTCGACGAACCGTTTGCCGGTGTCGACCCGATTGCTGTGATTGAAATTCAGCGCATCGTGCATTTCCTGAAGGAAAGAGGCATCGGTGTTTTGATCACCGACCATAATGTTCGCGAAACCTTGGGTATTTGCGACCACGCTTATATCATCAGCAACGGCAGCGTCCTTGCCCAGGGCAAGCCGGAAGCCATCGTTGAAAATCCTCAGGTCCGCAACGCTTATTTAGGCGATAACTTCACAATGTAGGAGCTGCGATGGCGGCATCGCTAAATCTGGTCCCGAGCCAGCACCTCACGCTTACACCGCAGATGCGGCAAACGCTCCAGGTGCTCCAGCTCTCCACCTTGGAACTGTCACAGAAGATCTGCGATGCCCTTGAGGACAATCCTCTTCTCGAAATTAGCGAATCCTCCGAGGAAACTTTTGAAAACAACGCCTCTGAAGGCGACCAGGAACTTTATTGGAATGCCGAAGGAGATGACCCGGAAGAATGGGAAACTCCGGCAGAAAAAACACTTTCCAGCCACCTCCTTGAACAGGCCGGCTGCTTGCCGCTCTCTGAAAAAGATTCCGGACTTTTACGCTGGCTCATCGGCTGCCTCGACAATGACGGATTCCTTCCCGAAAGCTTAGAGGAAATCGCTCAAAGCGCACCTTTCCAAGAAGAAGCAGACCCCGAGGATTGGCGCATTGCCCTCTCCCTCCTGCAAAGCTTCGATCCTCCCGGCATCGGGGCAAAAGATGTCAGCGATTCTTTACTGCTGCAGCTGAAGCATTTGCTCAATCGCAAACTACTTGCCCCCGAGCTTGCAAAGCTGACTGAAGAAACGCTTCGGAATCATTTAACGCTTGTCGCAAAGCATCGCTATGACGAGTTAAAGAATAAACTCGGCTGCTCCTCTGAAGAAATCAAATCTGTCCTTGAAGTGATCGGTCGGCTAACACCCAGGCCTGCTGCAGAGTTTTCTGCCGACAAAATAAACTTCGTCATTCCTGAAGTTGCTGTCACGAAGATTCAGGGACGCTGGACCGTACGGCTGATCAGCCGCTCAGGATCAAAAATTCGCCTGAATGATAGCTACGCCCAAGCCGTTGTCCAAAGCAAAGACAAAGAGACGATGCAGCTTTGGAAAGGACGGCTGACAGAGGCCCGCGAGCTTCTGCACAGTATCGAGCAACGGGAGAAGACACTGCTGAAAGTGGCTCGGGCGATTCTGGCGCATCAGGAGGCTTTTTTTGATAAAGGCCCTTCAGCCCTGCGTCCTTTGGTGCTCCGCCAAATTGCCGATGAAACCGAACTGCACGAATCTACGGTGTCTCGTGCATGCAGCGGCAAGTACCTTATCTGTCCGCTCGGGGTGTTTGAACTGAAATATTTCTTCAGCTCTTCCGTAGGACCTTCGGACAGCGGCGAGGCAGCCTCTGCTGCCGCTGTTAAGGCCGCGCTGAAACGCCTTGTCGACCAAGAGTCAAAGGCCAAACCACTTTCCGATGCAAAAATTGCGTCTGCTCTTGAACAGCAGGGTTTTAGCGTGGCACGCCGAACAGTAGCCAAATATCGTGAAGCCCTCGGGATTGCCCCCGCCTCCGAACGAAAAAATCTCGACTAATGCCGATGTGCTTTAGAATGGAAGGCTGTCAAAAGCTATGTCAATCTTATGAACGGTTTGTGCAGTCTGTTAAAACCAGACAATGTGTTGCTCGGAATCTCTCCCAGCAGTAAAAAACGAATCTTTGAACAGGCTTCCCAAACACTGAGCCTGCTCTACGGTCTCGACAAAAAAGAGATTTTCGACGGCTTGTTTGCCCGTGAAAGATTGGGGTCAACCTACCTCGACCACGGGATTGCGCTTCCCCACTGCCGTCTCCCAAACATTAAGGAGCCCTGCTGCCTCTTTGTTAAGCTGCACGGTGAACTTGAGAGCGACCGTCCGGGCGAACCGTCGGTCAGCGCGTTCTTCTTCCTCATTGCCCCGGAAGATGCTGCCAGCGAACACTTAGCCCTTTTGGCTTCCGCGGCCGAAGTTTTTTCTGATGATGCATTGCGTGAAAAACTTTTAACCGCTTCTTCAGCGGATACCTTCTGCGGCGCACTAAGAAGCTGGTGCAGTGTCCAACCCTCCGATAAAGTCTAGTTTTCAGAGCCGACATTTATGGCAACCTACCAACAGCTTTTCAACCTTTGCAAAAAGAAGTTCAATATCAGTTGGCTGTACGGTCAGTCACATGCCAACGAAAAGCTTTTCCTGACGGAAAAGGCAAAACAGTACCCAACCCTCTGCGTCGGCTTCCTGAACATTATTCATCCTGACCGCCTCCACATTATCGGACCGGCAGAAATAGAATTTTTTAATCAAATTTCGCATGACGCCCGAGTCGGCTTTCTGCAGAAACTTATCGAAAACAAATCCTTGGGTCTGGTAGTGTGCCTGGATTTAGCTCTTCCGGACGATATGATCCAGCCGCTGATCGATACCAATCTGCCCGTCTTCGGAACCTCAGAGCCGCCTGAAAAAGTCTTGACTTTTGTCCGCCACAACATCGTTAAGCTTCTCGCGCCGAGCTGCTCTATGCACGGCGTCTTCATGGACGTATTCGGCATGGGCATACTGCTCTCCGGCCAGAGCGGCATCGGTAAAAGTGAACTCGGTCTTGAACTCGTCACCCGCGGCCACGGCCTTGTAGCTGACGACGTGGTGGATTTCATTCAAAGAGCGCCCGACTGGGTGGAAGGCTCTGCTCCTGCCCTTTTGGCAAACCTCCTCGAAGTTCGCGGTATCGGACTGCTGGATATCAAAACGATTTTCGGAGAGACTTCGGTACGCAGAAAAATGCGTCTTAACCTCGTCGCCGAACTGAAACAGTTCGATCAAGGCGAGCTGATGGAGCGTCTCCCGGAAACAGAACTCTTTACAGAAGTTCTCGGTCAGCCCATCCGCAAAATGATTATCCCTGTGGGCGGCGGCAGAAACTTGGCCGTCCTCGTTGAAGCAGCCGTGCGCAGTGCTATTCTTCAGCTCAGAGGCATCAATACCATTCAGGAATTTTTTGATCGCCAACGTAAACTCATGGAGCAGGAGGACGGTTTTTAACCGTTAAACGGATATGCAGCTTATTGTCGTCACGGGCCTTTCCGGCAGCGGAAAATCCATTGCATTAAGACAGCTCGAAGACCTCGGCTATTACTGCATCGACAATCTGCCCGGTAACTATTTGGTTCCGGTCGCAGAGCATCTCCATTCTGTCGGCCGAGACCTACTGGCGGTTTCCTTGGATTCCCGCAGCGACGCTTCCATTCCGGAGATTTCGAAAAGCTTCAAAACACTGAAAGAGCATAACGTCGATATCCGAGTTCTCTGCTTGACGGCTTCTACCGATGCGCTCGTCCAAAGATATTCCGAAACTCGTCGTCAGCACCCTTTATCGCAGCGCTCATCCTCAGGCCCGGAAACTTTGGTCGAGGCCATTGAAAAAGAAAGGAAAATGCTGGAGCCTTTTGTCGGCTTTTCTCACATCATTGACACGACCGGCATGCTGCCTAATACGCTGAACCACTGGATCCGTAATTTCGTCAGAGCAAAGAAGGGCCGTATCCTCCTGACGTTTGAGTCCTTTGGATTTAAGCGCGGTCTTCCGATGGCGAGCGACCTCGTTTTTGACGTCCGCTGTCTGCCCAACCCTTACTGGGAAGAAGATCTTCGAAAGTACACCGGCAAGGACCAGCCGGTGATTGATTACCTGCGTTCAAAACCCGAAGTTCAGGAAATGATTTCCGATATTCAGAACTTCGTGGAGAAATGGCTTCCGTCTTACGAAGCTCAGAACCGACACTATCTTACGGTCTCGATCGGCTGCACCGGCGGTCAGCACCGCTCCGTCTATATCGCGGAAACATTGGCCCGACACTTTTCCAAGTCATACGAAGGTGTCCTCGTTCGCCATCGTACTTTGGACGCCGTCGCCTCCAAGGACTAAAGTACTTCCAGCAGCAGTTTTCGAATAGGGGTAGGGAGCGCCTCTGTCTTTATTTGTTCCTTCGTAAAAGCTTTCCACGCAGCGGGAATTTTTGAGGGGATCGACAGCCGGACGGGATAAATCCTAAGCAGCAGGTGTGTCAGCCGATGCTCAATGACCGGGAGGACTTCTTCGGATTGCTCTGCCTCTTCGTCCCGAAGCTGAGGAAGGGTCCACAGTCCCTTCCAGTAGCGTTCTGACTTCCTGAGCAAATAAACTTCGTTTCCGTCGGTGTAAACAGCGAGATTCAATATCTCTTCCGGCACCGGGGCCCTGACCTTCTTTACAGGAAATTCCAACTGACTGTCCGTCTGAAAAGCTTTGCAGTCTTGATTGACAGGACACAAGGCGCACAGAGGTTTTGTCCTGGTGCAAACCGTCGCTCCGAGATCCATCACGGCTTGAGCATAGGTGCGGCCTTCCTTTAGAGGCGTCTTGGAACGCGCATCTGCCCACAGAAGATTTTCAGTCTCGCGTGGTGTCAGACCTTTGCCGATCATGCCGTGGCGTGCCAGTACCCGCTTCACATTTCCATCAAGAATGGCACAGGGCTCGTCTGTTGCGGCGCTTCGAATCGCGGCCGCAGTTGAAACGCCGATACCGGGCAGCGACTCCAGATCCGAAAGTTCAATGGGGAAGCTGCCGTTGAAACGACACTGAACCTCTTTTGCACACTTGTGCAGATTTCTGGCGCGGCTGTAATAGCCAAGTCCCGCCCAGAGCTTCATGACCTCTTCCTCCGGAGCTTCGGCAAGATCCTGAACCGTCGGAAACCGTTCTATAAAGCGATCGAAATAAGGAATAACGGTCTTTACCTGCGTTTGCTGAAGCATGATTTCCGCAAGCCAGCGGACATAAGGATCATGGCTTTTCTGCCACGGAAGATTGTTTCTACCGTATTTTTTCTGCCAGGCAACTAATCTCTCGGCAAAACTGCTGTCCATTCAACTTCCTCAAAGCAATGCGTTCGGTCGCATTCACAATTCAATGACGACTGCAATCTACAACAAAAAACGGTTTTCACAGCATCGAGCAAAACGCTCAATGCCGAAAAACCGTCTTCGAATTCTCTCAAAAAATCACTGCTCTTTTTTGAGTTTCCTATCTTCCATAATCAGGTTCAGAAGAATAGCTGCAACAGTTGCCGTTCCGATACCGCCGAGGCCGAATCCGCCGATTTTCAGCGAGAAGTCGCCGGCACCGATGATCAGCGTAACAGCCGTCACGATCAGATTTTTGCTGGAGGCCAGATCAATCTGGTTTTCAATCATGATACGCACGCCGGCAGCGGCAATGAAACCGAAAACAATTACAGAAACAGCGCCGAGCAACGGTCCGGGAATCGTTTGAATCAAGGCACCGAACTTCGGCGAGAAGCTGAGCAAAATAGCAAAGCAGCCTGCAACCGGGAAGATGAGGGTGGAGTACACACGGGTCGCCGCCATCACGCCTATATTTTCACCGTACGTAGTCACACCGGGACCGCCGACAAAGCCCGCAAGAATCGTTGCCAAACCGTCGCCGAAGAAGCTTCGGCCGATATACGGGTCCAGGTTGCGGCGCGTCATCACGTTGACGGCTTTGATGTGACCAAGGTTTTCAGCGATCAGGATCACAACCACGGGCACAATCAGAATTATCGCTTCGGGTTGGAAAACCGGAGCGGAAAAATTGGGGACGCCGAGCCAGCTGGCGTTAATCAGCGGCTGGAAATCAATCGGCTTGCCCAAGGCCATCACATTGGTGAGGAGCCAGTAAAGAATATAGGCAATCACAATGCCCACGAGAATCAGCAGCTTCTGCAAAAACCCTCGGAGATAAACAGCGACAAAACCCATAATCAGAACCGCTGCGGCCGCGTACCACTGTTCAAAGTTGGTGACGCCCATGCCTTTAACGGCAACCGGAGCGAGGTTCAGACCGATCGTCATCACAATGGCGCCGGTCACAACCGGAGGCATTAGCCGTTCAATCCAGCCCACACCGGTCCACATCACAATGAGGCCCACAATCGCGTATACCACGCCGCAGGCAATCACGCCGCCCATGGCTATCGGAATGTTGGGATTAGGTCCCGTGCCGGCATAACCTGTCGCCGCAATGACCACGCCGATAAAAGCGAAGCTGGAGCCCAAGTAGCTCGGAACTCGGCCGCCGACAATTAAGAAGAATAAAAGCGTTCCGATGCCGCTCATGAAGATTGCGACATTGGGATCCAAACCCATAATCAGCGGTGCAAGCACCGTGGAACCGAACATGATGACGACGTGTTGGATACCCATTGCCAGGGTTTGGCCAAGAGGGAGTGTCTCGTCAGGCGCAATTGTGCCTTCCGTCTTGACTTTCCAACGAGGAAAGTAGTTTTGTGTCATTGGGATTGTCTCTAGGAATTAATCCTAGTAATTTTAGTAGCTCAATTAGTTAAATTTCGTTCACAAACCCTCAGTTTTTCATTCATTGACATTTGAATCTCTATCCTTTGATCTACAATTCTCGGCTACAGATAAGTATAGGATTCTGAACAAAATGGCTTTGTTAAGTCCGCAGGCACAGAAACAAGTAAAGAGGCGAAGAACCTTCGCTATCATCTCTCACCCTGACGCGGGTAAAACGACATTGACGGAAAAGCTTCTGCTTTTCGGCGGAGCGATTCAGATGGCCGGAGCCGTGAAAGGCAGAAAGGCCGGCCGTCACGCAACCAGTGACTGGATGGAAGTTGAAAAGCAGCGCGGTATTTCCGTCACCAGCTCTGTGATGCAGTTCGAATATAACGACCATGTCATCAACTTGCTTGATACCCCGGGACACGAAGACTTCTCGGAAGACACTTACCGTGTTCTGACAGCGGTAGACTGCGCCGTCATGGTCATCGATGCCGCCAAGGGCGTGGAAGCACAGACCATCAAACTGCTCGAAGTCTGCCGAATGCGCAAGACTCCGATCATTACGTTCATCAACAAACTCGACCGCGAAGTTCAGGATCCGATTGATTTGCTCGGCGAGATTGAAAATGTTCTGAAGATCGACTGTGCTCCGATCACCTGGCCTGTCGGCATGGGCAAAACATTCCGCGGCGTCTTCTCTCTGCTCGATAACCGCATGAAGCGCTTTACACCGGGCGGAGAAAAGCTCTCCGACGACGTTGAAGTGATCGAAGGTCTGGACAATCCTCGTCTCGATGAGCTCTTCCCGCTGGAAATGGATTATGTTCGCGAAAGCATCGAACTCATTCAAGGTGCCAGTGAACCGTTCTCTCTTGAACGCTTCTTGGAAGGTTCTCAAACACCGGTGTTCTTCGGCTCCGGTGTCAACAATTTCGGTGTTGAGGATGTGTTAAATGCGCTGGTGAATTGGGCCCCGACACCTCAGCCCCGCGATGCCGGAAAACGTATGGTCGAGCCCGACGAGGCCAAGTTCTCAGGCTTTGTGTTCAAGATTCAGGCCAACATGGATCCGAAGCACCGCGACCGTATTGCCTTCTTCCGCGTCTGCTCCGGTGAATACCAGCCGGGCATGAAGGTGTTCCATGTCCGTGAAGGCAAAGAAATGAAGATCCCGAACGCCCTTACCTTCATGGCTAACGACCGCGTGCTGATGACAGACGCCGTTGCCGGCGACATCATCGGTATCTACAACCACGGCCAGCTCCACATCGGCGACACACTCACACAAGGCGAAGTGCTCGGCTTTACCGGCATCCCATACTTCGCTCCGGAACTTTTCCGCAGCGCTCGTCCGAAAGATCCTTTCAAAGCCAAGCAGCTTCACAAGGGCTTGAAGGAACTCGGTGAGGAAGGTGCGATTCAGGTCTTTGAAGATGAACTCGGCAATCTTTATCTCGGTGCTGTGGGGCAGCTGCAGTTCGAAATTGTGGCTCAGCGCTTAGCAACGGAATATAACGTCGACGCCATCTACGAAAACACGCCTGTTTCTACAGCCCGCTGGGTCACCTATCCTGACGAGCAGACCCGTAAGGATTTCGAGAAAGAACAGGGAATGCGTTTAGCTAAAGACGCCGACGGCA
Organism: Parasutterella sp.; assembly: GCF_057870745.1. NCBI lineage: Bacteria > Pseudomonadati > Pseudomonadota > Betaproteobacteria > Burkholderiales > Sutterellaceae > Parasutterella > Parasutterella sp. The sequence goes on from NZ_DBMALT010000052.1 coordinate 14,556, forward strand.
ATACCGTTTATCTTGCCACGAGCATCTACAACCTGCAGACGACGCAGAAACATTGGCCTCAGGTCGCTTTCCACGTGACACGTGAGCACGGTCAAAAGCTGAAACACACTGACGTCGATCTCGACATCTAAAAGACCAGAGCCCGGAAGTCCGGGCTCTTTCTTTTTAGTTTTCTTTCATTGGCAACATCGCTCGATCCATGATTCCGTGTAGATAAGAAATCAGGACGCCGTAATTAACAATCGGTACTCCGGCCTCGGCGCATTTTCTTTGGCGGCTTAGCATGGCGCGGCGATTAATCATGCAGGCGCCGCAGTGGATAACGAGCTTGTAGGCGGAAACGTCTTCAGGGAAGGAGTCTCCCGTATACCATTCATAGTCCAGTTCACCGCCGACTTTCTTATTCAGCCAAGCCGGTATCTTGACTCTGCCGATATCTTCTGCCTGACAGACATGAGTACAGGCTTCCGCAATCAAAACTTTATCGCCCGGCTTTAAATTTTCTACCGCTTTAGCACCTGCGGCTAATCCGCTTAGGTTGCCCTTTTGACGCGCCATGAGAATAGAAAAAGACGTCAGCGGAATGTCTTTCGGCACAGCTCGGTCTGCCTTGGCAAAGACCTGACTGTCTGTAACCACCAATGCCGGCGGTTCTTTAAGATTAGCAAGCTGCTCTGCCAGCTGATTTTCCTTGACGACAACGGCCTTGGCATTAGCATCCAAAATATCTCGGATGGCGTGGACCTGAGGAAGAATGATTCGGCCCTTAGGAGCAGCTGTATCGATGGGAACGCAAAGTACGACGGTATCCCCTTCTTTGACAAGATCCCGAAGCATAGGCCCGTCTTCGAAGGCTCCCGGTGCAGTTTTGACGATAAGCGAACGCAGCTCATCAATGCCTTTCTTCTCCAGCGCACTGATCGGAACCACTTTTTCTCCGAAGGATTTTTCCAATGCATCGATGCGGTCGGCGGTGTTGGCAACAGTTTCAATCTTATTGGCAGCGAGGATGTAGCTTGTTCCCAGTTTTTTAAACTCAGAAATTAGAGACCGTTCAAAGTCAGAGACGTCATTGGCCGCATCAATCACGATGACTGCGACATCGGTCTTAGTCATGACTTCTTTAGTTTTGCCGATCCTAAGTTTGCCCAAATCTCCTATATCGTCGATGCCGGCGGTATCAATGGTCATCACCGGCCCCAGTGGCAAAATTTCCATCGCTTTAAACACCGGGTCCGTGGTCGTGCCGGCAACGTCGCTGACAAGCGCAATGTTTTGTTTGGTCAGCGCGTTGATCACACTCGACTTACCGGCATTTCTTCTGCCGAAAATACCGATGTGGACACGCATACCTTTGGGGGTCTGATTCATTTCTGCCATGACAATTCCTCTGTTTTCCGAGATTCTAGATGGATAGGCGAATCGAGTAGGAGAAGCTTTCACCTACCCCTCTCACACCACTGGGCATGCGGGTCTCGCACCCAGCGGTTCCAATTAACCTATGCGGGTCGCCTACTTGCTTCCCGCATTGCT
>NZ_DBMALT010000053.1:0-15705 GCF_057870745.1 Parasutterella sp.
TAGCAGGGGCTTGTTTATGACTTTTAACTTTCTGGGGCCTGGATTAACTGTAAATGTTGAGGCCAAAGTCAAAGAGCAAATTATTTTGGACAGCAGTGGATAGAAAGTTCAAAGATATCCAGCACAGACAAACAAAAGCAAAATTCGACTTAAACGCTGTTGTCTCCTACCTGTGCTTCTTGAAAATTCTTGATCCGCACTCCGTTTTTTACTCATTCGGAGATCAGGACGGTTTCTTAGGAGCGCCGGTTCAAGGCATCGGTTTAGACAGTTACTACGATTCTTACGATTACTTGTTTGAGCATAAGGACTCAATCATGAGATTCTTCAATCGCTCAATCAATAATCAGCTTGGGAAAACAAAAGCTACGTTGATTTTTTACGACGTTACCAATGTCTACTTTGAAACGGCGCTTACTGACTTGGAATGCGGCAGACAGCAGATGGATTTCCAAGACCGGCTTCAGGAAGAGGTGCAGCTGGCCTATGAAAACGGCGAGTTGGATGCTGCATGCTTTGACAAGGAAGGAAGACTGGTGCCCGGCCAAAAAACGGATGATTTCATTAAGAAAATTCAGGCGCAGAAAATCGAATACCTTCGAATGAGAGGTCCTTCAAAAGAGCATCGCTTTGACCTTCCGTTAACCTCCATCGCGTTAGTGATTAATGAAGAAGGCATCCCGATTGACTTTTATGTCTACGCCGGAAACGCATCCGAGTTCAAAACCATGGCCGCTTCAATTGAATCTCTGAAACAGAAATACAACGTTAAAGAGAGCATCGTCGTAGCCGACCGGGGCCTTAATTCTGCAGCGAACTTAAAGATGCTTCAGAGCAACGACCTCGGATTCCTGATGGCACAGAAAGTAAGCAATCTGGACCAGAAGACAACAAAGGCAATGTTCGACCCTGAGGGTTATATTCCGATCATCAAACAAGGAGAGCAAGTCGCCCGCTTCAAGGTCGTCAAAGACTGGACTAAGAAAGGAAAGCGCAAGGCTGAAGATACTAAATGTACTTTAGTTCTGACCTTTGATAAGAAGAGACAAAAACGAGATCTGGCAGTCCTTGAAGTCTGGAAGCAGCTTGTGCTGAAGAAACAAGCCCAGGGAGTAAAAGTTAAACCCAAGAGCTCCGGCTGGGCTTCCATTGCAAAAACTTCGGAAAAAACAGAGGCGAGAATAGAAGGAATTGATGAAGAGACGTTCGAAGCCAAACGCCGTCTTGCCGGGTACGCAGCTCTCGTTTACAAGAATGCACCTAACTGTCAGGAAACTAACGCTGTGCCGGACGGACGCCTGGCCGCCACCTACCACGAGCTGAACCAGATCGAGAGTTGCTTCCGAATTATGAAATCTCATCTAGGCTTACGGCCCATGTACGTGAGGAACTCAAACCACATTAAAGGCCACATACTTATTTGTGTGATTGCGTTGGGGATTCTCAAACTGCTGCAGTGGAAATTGAATAAATCAGGTACTCCGCTGACAATCCCGGAAATCATACGTGCATTGAATTCTGCGACGACCGTACCCATAAAAAGCGGCGATGAATTAATGTTCTTGCAGTGCTCGAGACCGCAAAACATTAGGAAGGGCTTGGAGGGATTGAATCAAGAAGAACTTAAGGCTGAACTTGCAGAACGCAGGAAGCAGCCAAATCAGCTTGAAATACTCTTTAAAACAGTGGGACTCGTACCGCCGGCCCGCTTAGTTAATCTCAAAGAAATGGGGCGCTGCTTGGGTGTAAGACTTACAACAGAGGAGGCAATTCCGGAATTGGTTAGGGACATGCTCTAGCATGTACACAAGACAATAAATTAAAAAAGCTCTGAACTTGCCGATAATCAAAGAGTTGAGAGCTTTTTATTTACCAGATTCTGCCAAACTCGGGTTTATTCGATGCGGCGGCGCCGTAAATTTAGGCAAAGACCGTACTTGTCAGTCAATTTTCTGCAGACGGTAGGCCTTAGAGCCGAGTCCTTTCCTTTCGGCATAATCGAGAACGTCGACGGAATGTTCGCGTTCCCATTCTTTGCGCAGTTCCGGATCAGAGGTAAGACCATAGACGATATCAAGCGCGGCTCGGTCGGCAGCAATCGGATCCGTGGAAGCAACGATGCCGAGATCAGGACGATCCGCCGTTCCGCGGCAGCCGTCGACCGGTTTCAAGGCGTTGATGATGTTAATAAACACCCAGCGTCCTTTCTTGTAGTCAAGGGCCGCGCTCACGGCGTCTGCCATAGATTCGGAAGTCCCTTTGGGAGAAGAGGGATGGTAGTAGTCCGTGACTACGCCGGCACTGTGTACCTGGCACGCACCTCTGGCCGTTCCCAGACAGATGGAAAGGTTTTTGTCGCTCCGCTGTATCTCTGTAAGTTATGTCCTTTGAAACGAACGATTGAAACCAGCGTGTCGTAATCAGCCAGGTGCGATCCGGTAATGAAGTTCCTTAGGTGGTAGCCGTTGTGCACCGGAATTGCTATTTCTTTTTCGGCATCCAAAATATCGATCGGAGCGACCTTGTCATAACCGAGGGATTTAGCGGTTGCCAAATGAGCAGCCGCGTTCGAGCGGGCGCTGTCCATGTAATTGCTCTCAATCAGCGTTGCATGAAGTTCATCAGCGATCGGCTTCAGGAGAGCCGGATCGATCATTTTTGCGCGGTCACGCTGATTTCCGAATACAACCTTCAAACCGACTTTGCCTTGTGCGGGCAGTCCGACGGCTTTGAATATGTCTAAAACGGCTTGGGGCGAGACGCTCGGAGAATAAAAGACAACCGGGGCATTCTTATTGTCTGTTAGGTGCGTCAGTTTGATGTTTTCGATGGGTGTTCTTTTTAAAGAACTGTCGACGGTTTGAGCAAGAGCGGGGAGGGAGAGGCCGGAAACGGAGGCGCCAACCGCGAGTAAAACTTGTCTTCTTTTCAACATGATCGTGGGTCCTATGGAGAGAGGTGGCTGATGAAACAAAATTTACCGGTGGGGCCCTTTCATGTCCAATATTTATTTTTTATTCTTTTTCATAAAGCTTTAGTATAAATGAACGGTCTCCATTAAGATTCATGAGAATGGACACTCTGAGAAGTTGGAAATACTTTTTCTCCCCGATTCCTGAAAAAAGTGGCTAACTCATCGTGCTTTTAAACCAAAATGTTTCAAAAATGCAAGACGGAAAAGCCAGTTTGAAAACAAATATGTCTAGGAAAAGGGCTAATTTGTAGGCGTTTAGATCATCAAAATATGGGTAGAAGCACCTAATAAAATTACGTTTCCCATGAAATTGAAAACCCTTCTCATTCTTCAAAAAGAATACTTAAAAACAAATAATTAGGCTCAAAATTTAATCCGTAAAGTCTAGGTAATTTCCCTGATGTATCGTGCAAACTGAACTTTTCACTTGTTTACAAAAACAAATCGGCGGATTATTCCGTTTGTTTCAGATGGAAACAATTTGTAAAAAGATCTCTGAAAGTTTAGACAGGAGAAATTCGCCATGAGTATTTATTTCTGGTTCCAATTTGCCCTGCTGATTGCATTCCTCTTCATCTCCGCTCCGCGCGGCGGTATGTTCCTGGGTTTGTTCTCCGGCATCGGCTTGATTGTGATTATGTTCGGTCCGAAACCTTGGTTAGGTCTTCCTCCGGGTAAACCGCCGGTCGACGTTATTCTGACCATCATCGCCGTGGTGGCAGCAGGTTCTACACTGCAGGCTTCCGGCGGCTTGGACTGCATGCTTCAGATCGCTGAAAAGATTCTGAGAAAACGTCCTAAAGTTGTGACCTTCCTCGCTCCGCTTTGTACCTTCACACTGACGATCCTCTGCGGTACAGGCCATACGGTTTACACACTCCTCCCCATTATTTATGACGTCGCAATCAAGACCGGTATCCGTCCGGAACGTCCGATGGCAGCTTCCTCTATCGCTGCTCAGATGGGTGTGATCTGCTCTCCAGTGTCCGTCGCCTGCGTTTCTATGGTCGCTTTGATCGCCGGCCATCCGATGGCAAACGGTACTGAAGTCGGCTTGGTTGAACTCTGCAGTTTGACCATTCCTGCCGGTTTGATCGGTTTGCTCGTCATGGCTACATACTCCAACTTCCGCGGCAAAGACCTCGACAAAGACCCGCAGTTCCAGGCTTTGATCGCAGATCCGGAAGCCAAGCGCTATGTTTACGGCGATTCCATGACTCTCCTCGGCAAGAAGCTTCCTTCCAGACAGTGGACAGCTATGTGGATCTTCCTCGCTGTTGTTCTCGTCGTTGCTCTGCTTGGTGCCTTCTCTGAACTCCGTCCGATGGTTGGCAAGAAACATCTCTCCATGACTCTGGTTATTCAGATGTTCATGCTCTGCGCCGGCGCTCTCATCTGCCTGATCACAAAGACTCCTCCGAAGTCCGTCGGCGGTACCTCTGTGTTCCGTTCCGGTATGGTTGCTGTGGTCTGCGTGTTCGGTGTTGCATGGCTCTCCGATACGATCTTCAAGGCTCACCTCAATGAACTGAAAGAAGTCCTCGTTGAATACGTCAAGCTCTATCCGTGGGCATACGCAGTCGTTCTCCTGTTAGTTTCCAAGCTCGTTAACTCTCAGGCTGCTGCTATCGCCATCGTGGTTCCGGTTGCCATCAGCATCGGTACTCCGACTGGTGTGGTTGTCGGCTGCTGCTCTGCTTGCTATGGCTACTACATCATCCCGACATATCCTTCTGACTTGGCTTCCATCGAGTTCGACCGTTCCGGAACAACTCATATTGGTAAGTTCGTGATCAACCACTCCTTCATTCTTCCTGGCTTGATCGGTGTGATCACCGCCACGATCTGCGGTTACTTTATGGCGATCGCTCGCGGCTGGATCTAAGAGAAGATTTAGTACTCTAGAAAAGCTCTGATTTTTGAGACGAGGGAAAACACCTAGTGTTTTCCCTCGTTTTGTTTTATGCTCATGGAGTACTCGCTTGAGCTTGTCGCTCAAGTGTTGGTAGATTCTTAAAGGACACTCATATTATTTAAAGGAGTTGTTATGAACTATTCCGGAGTGTTGGTTAGTGCCTTCCCCGGCCGTTATGACGAAATGCTCCGTGAACTCGACACCATAGAGGGTGTGGAAGTCCACCAACAGGACCCCGATCATAATCGCTGCATCATCGTGATTGAAGCTCCGGATGTCACAGCGGAAGTTGACCTTTTTAAAGCCGTTTCAACTCTTTCTGGTGTTGCCGATGCGGCTCTTGTTGTTCACAATTTTGAGGACGCTGCAGTAGTTTGTTCCTCTAATACTTAAGTTTTCCCAATTAGATTTCTTGTTCAGGAGACAATATGACGATTAATAATCCCCAAGTTAAACGTCGTGATTTACTGAAAGCCGGAGTGGCTGCATCTGCAGCTATGACGGTTGGTATACCTCTGAGCGAAGTTGCTAAAGCTGCGATTCAGAGCAGCGAAGGCGCTATCGTTTGGACGAAAGGCGTATGCCGTTTCTGCGGGACAGGCTGCGGGCTTCAGGTCGGCGTAAAGGATGGCCGTGTTGTTGCCACAAAAGGCGACCCAGACGCACCCGTTAACAGGGGCTTGAACTGTATTAAAGGTTATTTCAATGCCAAGATTCTTTACGGAAAGGACCGCCTGACACAGCCTCTGATGCGCCGTACAAACGGGAAATTCGATAAGAACGGAAAGTTTGAAGCGGTGACATGGGACGAGGCCCTCACCGAAATGGCGAATCAGTTCAAACGTGTTTACAAGGAAAAAGGACCGACAGGCGTTGCAATTCTGGGCAGCGGTCAGTACACCATTCCGGAAGCTTATGCAGCCAGCAAACTCGTAAAAGCCGGTTGGCGTTCTAACAACATTGACCCGAATGCCCGTCTCTGTATGGCGAGCGCTGTGGTTGGTTTTTACCAGGTATTTGGTATCGACGAGCCGGCTAACAATTACTCCGACATTGAAAAATGCAACACAATGGTTTTGTGGGGCAATAACATGGCCGAGGCTCATCCGGTTCTTTGGTCTCGCGTTGCCGACCGCAAGCTGACGCACAAAGAGACGAAGATCATCAATCTTACGACCTATAAGAACATGAGTTCTAACATGGCCGATGAAACGATCATCTTTGCTCCGAATGGTGACTTGGCTATCCTTAACTATATCCTGAGAGAAATAGTTCACCGTGACGCAATTGATCACGACTTTGTGAACAAGCACTGCATCTTCGCCGCAGGCGGAATGGATATCGGCTACGGTATGCGTCCTACCGACAAGTTTGCATTTCCGAAAGAAAAAGATATTCAGGCTAAACAGAACGCCATCATCCTGAGCAAGGAAGAAGCCATCGCTCAGAGCCGTCCTGAATTAGCCGGCAAAGAAGTCAAACAGACTCAGCAGGGCGGCAAAGCCGGTGCTCACTGGAGCATCTCGTTTGAAGACTTCAAAAAAGGCGTTGAACCCTACACCTTGGACTTCACGGCACAAATCGCTAAGGGCGACCCTGACGAAAGCCTGGAAGACTTCAAGAAGAAACTTAAGAACCTTGCCGACATCTACATCGACAAGAAGAACGACATCCTCAGCTTCTGGTGCATGGGCTTTAACCAGCATCAGAGAGGCGTTTGGGTCAATGAACTGATCTACTCCGTCCATCTCCTTCTTGCTAAACACGCTCGTCCGGGCAACGGTGCCTTCTCCTTGACCGGTCAGCCTTCCGCTTGCGGTTCTGCTCGTGAAGTCGGTACTTTCTGCCACCGTCTGCCGTCCGACCTGCTGGTTGCTCAGAAACCGGCTCGTGTGAAGAGTGAAAAGATTTGGGGTGTCCCTGAAAAGACGATTAACCCGAAGGTTGGCCGTGCTTACATGGAAATCCTCCGCGGTATGGAAGACAATTCTGTCAACTTCGTTTGGACACAGGTTGTCAACCCCTTCCAGGCTGCACCGAACTCCAATCACTGGCTTAAGGCAGCTCGCCATCCCGAAAACTTCGTTGTGGTTGCCGATGCCTATCCGACATTCTCCTGCCAGTACGCCGACTTGATTCTGCCGGCAGCAATGATCTTCGAAAAATGGGGTCTCTACGGCAACGCCGAACGTCGTACACAAGGCTGGCAGCAGATGGCCAATCCTCCCGGAGAAGCTCGTACCGATCTGTGGATGATGATGGAATTTGCAAAACGTCTGCAGGTTAAAGACTGTTGGGGCGAACAGCCGGTTCCGGGCCTCAAGGTTGACGGCTACACCGACGGTAAACTGCCGAGCGTTCTCGACGAAGCCGAGAAGATGGGCATCAAACCCGACATGACGCTCTATGACGTTCTCTTTGCACGTCCTGATAACCTGAAGGTGGCTTGGCCTGATCCTGACCTCGTCAGTAAGATCAACAGCACAACCGCTCCGGGCAACCTGAACTGGTTCCCTGAAAAGGCCCTGTTCAACGAATATCGTAAGTTCACATTGGGCGACGGCCATGACCTGGCTGACTTCACAACCTATATGAACTCCGAAACACGCGGTTTGATTTGGCCGGTTGTCAACGGTAAAGAAACCCTCTACCGCTTCAACCAGGACTATGACCCGTATGTCAGGGAAGGCGGTTACGCTTTTTACGGTAAGCTCTTCAAGGCAATCCCGACCGGCAACTTGTTCGGTGTCACGGATCCGAAACCGGTTCCGCTGCCCAACAAGGCTAAGATCTTCTTCCGTCCGTACGCTGCTCCTGTTGAACAGCCGGATAAGGAATATGATCTGTGGCTCTGCACCGGCCGTATCCTTGAACATTGGCATACCGGCAGTATGACCATGAGAGTGCCTGAACTTGAACGTGCTCAGGCGAACTCCTTCTTGTACATGAATCCGAAGGATGCTGAAAAACGCGGCCTGAAGAACGGTGACGTCGCAGTTTGCGAAAGCCGCCGCGGTCAGGTCAAGGCGATTGTTCAGACCAACCAGCGTAACTTCATGCCGAGAGGAATGACATGGCTGGCCTTCTTCGATAGAAAAGTTCAGACCAACCAGGTTGTTATTGACGCGACAGACCCGATTTCCGAAGAGCCGGATTTCAAGAAATCTGCCGTCAAGGTCTATAAGGCTCAGTAACTTTTGAACGGGAGGGCCGGGACGGCTCTCCGTATCTTCCATGACGAACCAAACCCGAAGAGACGTTTTAAAGAAAGGTTTGCAAGTTGCTGCCGTCGGCGTGGGCGCCGGTCTGATTTGGGATTTATTCCTGCAGAAGTCCGCCAAAGCCCAGGGGTTTGTTCCCCGTCCGCCCGGAGCACTGCCTCCTGATCAGTTTGAAACCGCCTGTTCCAAATGCGGACTGTGTGTGGAAGCATGTCCTTACGACACGCTGAAACTGGCCCGTTTCAACGATATCGCCGCCCCTGGAACACCGTTCTTTACGCCGCGTGATATTCCCTGCTACATGTGCAGAGACATTCCCTGCGTGAAAGCCTGTCCGAGCGGAGCGCTGTCGCACGAACTAACCGACATTACCGAGGCAAAGATGGGTGTGGCCGCAATCGACCACTACACATGCTTGTCCTGGCAAGGTCTGCGCTGCGAAATCTGCTATCGCGACTGCCCTGAACAAAACAAGGCGATCGTGATCGTGAGCCAGCCGCGTCAGATCAGTAACCATGCGATGTTCGTACCGGAAATTCATCCCGATAAGTGCACCGGATGCGGTTTGTGCGTGCATAGCTGCCCGACCGATAAACCTTCCATCAACATTGTTGATCCGGATGCGTTCCTCGGTAAGATCGGCGACCACTATCGTTTGGGCTGGAAGGAAAAACTCGATGCTCGAGCTGTGCCCGACGCACCGATGACGAGTAAAGACGGGAAGCCGCTTCCTCCGGGAGGCCTCGACTTCCTGAATTCGGAGCTGCCATGATGGAAAACAAAAAAGTAATTCGTCATCTGGACGCGCCCCGCACGTTCGGAGAATGGCTGCATCGCTATCGTTTTACGATTGCGCGCCGTTTTGTTCAGTTCTGCATTCTGCTCGCCTTCATCGGGACATTCCGCTTCGGCTGGAAAGTCCTCGGTCATCCGATTCTTGCAGGTGATCTTTCTTCTTCTCGAATCTTTGATACCGTTCCGCTGGCTGATCCGTTTGCCGCTCTGCAGCGCTTGGTCGCTCAGTATTGGCTTTCACCGGAATCCATGATCGGAGCCGGAATCATCCTTGCTGTCTACTGGGTTGTAAGCGGCAGATCGTTCTGCTCCTGGGTGTGTCCGATGAACTTGGTGACGGACTTTGCCTTCTGGTGCCGTAAGAAGTTAGGCATCAACACGAACGTTCTGTCTCTGTCTTCCGGTACGCGTTATGTGCTTCTGGCGATTGCTCTGATTCTGTCTATTGTGACGGGAACGGCAGCTTTTGAAGCCATCAGCCCGCAAGGTATTCTGTGGCGTGAGATCGTTTACGGAGGATTCTTAGGTCTGTTGAGTGCTGTCTTCGGAATCTTTGCGCTTGACCTTGCCGTGACAAAACGCGGCTGGTGCGGCCATCTCTGTCCTTTAGGCGCCTTCTGGGCGTTGTGGGGAAAGATCGGTCTGACCAAAGTCAAGTTTGACAATGATACGTGCACCCGCTGCGGCGACTGCATCAAAGTCTGCCCCGAACCGCAAGTGATTAACTTCAAGAAAGCGGCGGAAGTCGGTATGTACGCTTCCGGAGAATGTACGAACTGCGGTAAATGCGTGAGCATTTGCCCGGAAAACAGCCTTAAGTTTGGAATTCGCCCGATTAAAGATTCAAAGAAAACTCAATAGGAGTTCATATGAAAAAATTATTCATGCTTTCTCTTGCTGCACTGGTCTTTGCCCCTGCCGTGTATGCACAGCAGCCTGCTCAGTCCTCTGAGCTCGCCAAGTTTGCTCCCCCGATGATTCCGCATCCGATCGCAGCCTACATTCCGATTACTCCGGAAAAGAATGTCTGCGTGATGTGCCACATCCCCGGCGAACCGGGCATGAAAGTAGCCAAAGGCTCTCCCACACCGCTGCCTCCCAGCCATGTGAGCGACGGTAAGGTCAATCCCAACCGTTACGAATGCCTGCTCTGCCACGCTGAAGTTCTGCCGCAAAAATAAAGCGTAGAGCCACCCAAAAAAGCGCACTTCCGAATTTCTGGTCGTGCGCTTTTTTGTATTGGCAGAACTAAAGATTCTTTTGTTCTTTAGCCCAAACCGCTGCTTCCACTCTGGAGCGGAAGGAGAGCTTGTGGAGCACATGTTTGACGTGCACTTTGACCGTGCCGTCAGAAATTTCAAGGGCTTTGCCGATTTCTTTGTTGGTCTTGCCCTGCGCAATGAGCTTCAAGACGCTCTTTTCTCGTTCTGTAAGCTCGGAGAGGCGGCGCTCTTTGCTGAAGGACTCTTCTCTTAAGCACTCGGCTAAGGCCTGATTCATCGACGCAGAGAGAACTGTTTGGCCTTTTGCGGCTTTCTGAATGTCTTCAAGAATCTGTTCCGGCTCCTGATCTTTGAGCAGGTAGCCGTCGGCGCCGTTTTGGAAGCATTGGAGCAGGTCGGAAGGAGAGTCCGAAACCGTGAGCATGATGACACGGATAGAAGGGTTAAACGCTTTGATTGCCGTTAGGATCTCCACGCCGCTCGTGTGCTTCATGTTCAAGTCCAAAAGAACGATATCGGGGTCTCGTCCGCGTACAGCCACCATTGCTGCTTCGAAATCGCCGGCTTCAGCGACAACGTTAAAGGACGGATCCATTTTTAATAACTGGATGACGCCGCGGCGAAAGAGCGGGTGGTCATCTACAACAATAATGTCATGTTCACTAGCCATCAGGAAACCGCCTTTTTCTGAGAGTTAAAACGAAGAACAACCGAAGTTCCGTGGGGGATGACAGGCTCAACATGCAATTCCCCGCCCAATACCTTAGCACGCTCATGCATGATTTCCAACCCGTAATGACCTTTCTTACTTTTTAGATCAAATCCTTGCCCGTTGTCTGAGACGCGTATTTCGAAGGAATCTTCCCCTATCGGTTTAAAGGTGACCTCTACGGCGCTTGCCCGAGAATGCTTCTCGACGTTGGTCAGAGCTTCACGCAGGATGTGGAGCAAATGTACATGGCTTTGAGCATCCAGCTCAAAACTTTGAATCTGATTTTCGACGCTATAGTCGATGCCGGAACGCTCCTTAAATTCATCCAGAGAGGAAAGAATGTTCTCACGAAGGTCTGGAGATTTCGGCTTGAGACGGAAGGTTGTCAAAACTGAACGGAGCTGTTGATAAGCGGTGATCACGCCGAGCTTGAGCTCATCGAGAATGCTGCGGACTTCAGCTTCGTCGGACTTGTTTTTAAGCGCGGCGTCCAGACGTGTGATTTGAATTCGAGAGAAGGAGAGGGACTGAGCGATCGAGTCATGAAGTTCGCGCGCGATTGTCGAGCGTTCTTCAAAAAGAATCAGGCGGCGAGACTCCACGTTCTTCTCAGAGTTGTTGATCGCTAAAGCAAATTCTCGTGCAATGCTTCGAAGCAGTTCGCGATCGATGTGCACCGGAGCTTCACCGCAAAAGATTGCAGCAAAAGACAGCCTTGTGGTTCCGACAGCTCCGGGGACAAGAACGAGTGTGCAGTCTTTTCCGAGGACTTTTTTCTTGAAGAAATTGTATTTCTCGAAGGGAACGTTTTGGCCTTCAAAAAACTTTCTTATTTCTTCGGGGTCAATCGGATGGTGGCTGAATCGCGCGGCAAGACGAAGCGTCTTGTCGCCGTCGTTGCGAAGGTAAACAGCGCAGCTCAAGGCTTCTAAATTTTCGGAGCAAAAGTCCAGAGCTTTTTCTAAAACCGATCGGTTGAGCTCGGCCCCGAGGACGTTCTTAAGCCCGTAGAGCAGGTTGAGCGCTTTGTTTTGGCGATTTAAGTCAGCAGTCTTTTCACGAACTTGTTCTTCCAGGGATGAGTACATGCGCGATAAGTCGCGGATCATGAAGTTCATGCTTTCGGAAAGTGTTCCGATCTCATTGTGCTTTCTATAAGTACTCGACTTTGTGAAATCGCCGTTTCGGACGGAAGAGGCAAGGTTAGCCAAATCTTCTAAGGGTTCAAACAGTGTGTGACGCAGGAAATAGCGTACACCGAAGTAAAGGACGAAGGCCAAAAGCATGAAGGCAATGAGGCCGGCGTGGATGAAATTGCTTTTTGATTCGAGATCCTTTTCCAGGTCAAAAACAAACGTGTCGATGACAGAGACGAACTTAGGAACCGTATTTAAAAACTCATGGATCTTTTGCGGCTGCTGAATGGTTTCTAGCGCCATCGGTTTTATTTTTGAATAGAAATCGAAAGAAATAAGGTCGTAGCTTTTGCGAAGTTCATTGTCTGACTCTTCAGGAATAGCCTGAGTTAGCCCCGGCAGGTTTAAACGTCTTTCGAATTCTGCAATGGCAGCCTTAATGTCCTTACTGCGAACAACCTCGGTGTCTTCCGAGCTGCGTGCGACTGTCAAGGCCAGCACATAACTCTGCATACGAAGAGAGCCCGACACATTAATTGCGCTGCCTTTTCCGGTCGAATCTTCCGAGATTTGAAGTACGAGGAAGAGGGCTCCGAAGGCAAAGGCAGTGACGACGAGCAAAAAGCAGGAGATCTGCCAAAACAGCGAATGGCTGAAAGTTACAAGGAGTTTTTTCAGGTTCACTTTCGGCTTCTCCAATGAATGAACGTTGCAACTTCCGTTCATTCTAATGACGAGAACACCATTGTTCGATTATTTTTCGAAAGGCCAAAACAAAAGGCGTCTGAAGCCAATGCATCGGACGCCTATAGAAAGCTAATCAATGTTTAGCGGACGCCTTCGACCGGGAAAGCCTTGACTGCGTGCCACAGTGCTTCTGCACCTTGAATGAAGTCTGTGATTTCCATGGCTTCGTTCGGATTGTGAGAACCCTTCTGGTTAGCAACGAAGATCATCGCAGCTGGAATGCCGAGGTTGCCGAAAATAACCGTATCGTGACCTGCGCCGGACGGCAGCTTCTTAACCTTGAGGCCTGCCTCAGTGGCGGACTTAGCCAAGTGCTCGCTGAGTTCTTTGTGAATGGCGAGCGGCTGGCTCTTGATCACGCCGTCAAACTCAAATTTAACGCCGCGTTTTTCTCCGATCTTACGGGCTTCTTCTTCAAACAAAGCATGGAAGCCGTTGAGTGTCTCCTGAGACAGAGAACGAATGTCGGAACAGAAGGTAACTTCGCCCGGAACGATCGCGATTGCAGAAGTCGGGGCAGTGTGAACGACGCCGATCGTGAAAACAAGGTCGTGTCCGGCTTTGAGCCACTCATCCCACAAGCAGTCCATACGATAGGCCAATTCGGCAAAAGCGAGCACGGCGTCGTGTCTGAATTGTTTGTCAACGGCGCCGGAATGAGCGGTCTGGCCGATGCAGCGAATCGTCTTATGACGAAGGTTGCCGCGGATGCCGGTGACGATACCGACGCGGTATTCTTCGGAAGAATCAAGGGTCGGGCCCTGTTCGATATGAAGTTCGATAAAGGCAGCCATCTTGGCGAGATCGACAACAGGCTCGCCGGTTGTCAGATCTTCCGGATTAAAGCCGCATTCTTTGATGGTCTCAGCAAGTGTTTTTCCGTTGCTGCGATGTTTGAGGGCTAAATCCTTTTCAGTGAGCTGGCCGGTCATACCGAGAGAACCCACATAGCATTTGCCGAACCAGGAGCTTTCTTCCATTCTCATCATCAGAACCGTGTAGTCGCGTTCGGGCTGATAACCGGTTTCGCGCATCCATCGGGCGACGGTCAGAGCGGCGACGATGCCGGCTAGTCCGTCATAGTTTCCGCCCTGAGGAACGGAGTCGGCATGAGAGCCGCTCACGAGCGCGGGAAGTTTACGATTTTTTCCGGGGACGGTCATCCAAACGTTGCCGGCCTTGTCGGTGCTGATTTCGAGATTGAGTTCTACGCCGATTTTTTTGAAGTACTCAAGAACCTTTGTTTCAACAGGGCTATAACCCTGTCTGGAAACGCCGGTGGTGTCTTTGGACATAGCGCGCACGTCATCAAAGCATTTTTGAGCAAAGACTAGGGAATCTTTTTGGAAGTCAGTTGTCATGTGTTCTCCTGGTGTGAATGTTGAGTATCTGTGAGAGTCTAAATCGTTAAGTCAGACCCCGAAAGATGGGAAGAAATGAGTAAAAGTCACAAATAAACGGGATCAATAATTTTATGTCTAAATGTAAAAGAAATGTGCAGATGTAAGGGTTACCCACATTACAAAAAAGTGACAAATGTGAAACACTCACGGCAGGCCGAAATAGTGAATTTTCCATTTCAGCCGGGGAGAGTTTTTTCCGAATTCGGAAAAAGCAGTACACAAAAAATCAATAGGTATATTTCAATGTCAATTACAGCCTGGATTGCAGTGCTCGTCATTATTGCGACGATTTACTGCTTAATTAAGCGCTATGAGACACGTTTGGTGTTGTTCACAGCCGGCTTGTTCTTATGCTGCATCTCTATGAAACCGATGGCAGCTTTAGACCAGTTTGCCAAGAGCATGACGAACGCCAGCTTGATCATGGCAATCTGCGGTGCGATGGGCTTTGCTTACGTCGTTACGCACACTTCCTGCGATCGTCATCTGGTTAGCCTGCTTGCAGCTCCGCTCAAGAGATTGGGCATTCTGCTGATTCCGGCCGCTACTGCCGTGACCTTCTTCGTCAACATTGCTATTCCTTCTGCCGCAGGTTGTGCTGCTGCTGTGGGTGCAACGTTCATTCCGGTTATGATTCGCGCCGGTATCCGTCCTGCCGCAGCCGGTGCTGCCATTTTGATGGGTACATACGGTTCCATTCTTTCTCCGGGTATGAGCCACAACAACTTCGTTGCCGGCATCTCCAAGATGAACGTGATGGATTTGATCTCTCTCCACACTCCGTTCTCGCTCATCATGATGGGTATCGGTTTGGTTGGTATTACGATCGTCTGCTTGGTTCTTCGTGACAACAAGCCTACTGCTGAAGAACTGGCTGCTTACTCTGCTAAGGAAGGCGGTGCTCCGATCGAGAAGATCAACTTCCTGAAAGCTCTTGCCCCGCTCATCCCCTTGATCATCCTCGTTCTTGGCAACAAGTACGTTCCGGCTCTTAAAATGGGCGTTGCTCAGGCTATGGTCCTCGGCGCCATCTTCACGCTGCTCGTCTCCTGGTGCGATCCTCAGAAGTTCTCCAAAGAGTTCTTCAGAGGTATGGGCAACGGCTACGGTGACGTTATGGGTATCATCATTGCCGCCGGCGTGTTCGCTGCCGGTCTTCGCAGTGCCGGTTTGATCGATGCTTTTGTTACAGCTCTGAAGGCCTCCAACGAACTCGCTCGCTGGGGCGGTTCTCTTGGACCATTCGTTCTGGCTGTTATTACCGGTTCCGGCGACGCTGCTACCTTTGCTTTCAACGAAGCGGTTACTCCTCACGCTGTTGACTTCGGAATGCAGGTTCCTAACCTTGGCTCTCTGGCCCTCATCTCCGGCTCTCTCGGCCGTACGATGTCCCCGATCGCCGGTGTTGTGATTCTTCTTTCCGGTCTCGCAATGGTTCCGCCGATTCAGTTGGTGAAACGTACCGCAGTCCCGATGATTGTGGCCGTGATTACCTTGGCTTTGATTATGGTTTAATCAACCCTAATTAAACAAATAAAACCGCTCGACTCTTCTGTGGGTCGGGCGGTTTGTGTTTTTA
>NZ_DBMALT010000054.1:0-14933 GCF_057870745.1 Parasutterella sp.
CGTAGAACTAATTTTTAAGACTGGTCTGCACCGATATTCGGAACATATCAAAGTTGTTCCGCGAAACGGAAATTCTTGTTCCTTGAGATGCGCCGGGTACACACTGCGCACGCTGCCTATCATAACTTTGGATTTGGCATCTCTTCTGAAGGCGGAATTCGATTCAATTTTTTGGAGAATGCAAATGGTTCGGCGTGGTTTATCGAGCCTCAGGCGCAACTCTCCTACTATAGATTGCTTGGAGAAGACTTTTCTTTTTCGCATGGTATGAAAGTTAAGGTTAATTCCTCCGACAGTCTGAATATGAGGGTCGGGTTGGCGGCAGGTCGTGCCTTTAACAGCCCTGACGGTCAGAGGACAGGCAGCTTATTTGTCAAAGCCGGAGTCAACCATGATTTCCTAGGTAAAACTAAGATTCGTATGAACGAATTTGATTTTAAAACCCGCTCGTTAGGCACTCGGTTTTATTTCGGGGTTGGAGGAGAGTATGCTTTCGGGAACCAATGGAAAGCGTTTGCTCAGATCGGCGGAGAACATGGCAATCGCCTGAATGTGGATTTTTCCTGTAAGGCAGGCATCAAGTACACTTTCTAAAAAGAAAACCCGAGCCACAAGTTCGGCTCGGGTGGTCAGAAAAATACTTTTTAATTCACCGGCGGCAGATCAACGGATAGGCGATCAAATTCTTTAAGCCATTCTTTTTTCCAAATGGCTTTTTGTTCGTCTGTTACCCACGCTGCTTCAATGCTGTTTTCAAGCATTTTGCGCAGCTGCGGTAACGTGAAATCCAGCCAATTATGCATCAGAAGCCATGACTCTGAAATAGAAATATGATGCATCGTCGGGTCATCACTATTGGGAAACACTTTGAGTCCCAGTTCAACCATTTTGCGAACCGGATGCTTGATCGCCCACTCTTCATCCGACAATGTTCTTAAGTAGTAAGAATTTGTCGGGACGACGGCAAAGTGCATGTCGGAAGCTTTTGCTTCCTTGATGAGCTCCGGATTGTCGATAATCGTGTAGCCGTGGTCAATTCGATCGGCTCCAAGAAGTTTCATGGCGGTCTCAACGTTTCTCCAATGCTCACCGAATTCTCCGGCATGAATGGTGATTTTGAAACCTGCCTCTTTGGCCATCTTGAAAGCTTTCCAGAAGTTTTCCGGTTCGTGATTGGTTTCTCGATAATCGATTCCGAGTCCGATCGTGTAATCATCAGGATGTTTAGTCATTTCTTCAACGAGTTCAACGGCCGCTTCCGGAGTGTCCTCGCGGTCGATGGAAGGAATAGAACGAGCCGTGACACCATAACGCTGCATGCCTTGTCTGATACCTTCGTTAATAGCTTGGCGGGCTTCATCATAGGTCATGAAATGTTTTAAGCCCGTCCAGTTCCAGTAGAACTCAATATATTTAACACCCTGACTCGCTACTCTTTGGATATGTTTCAGCGTAATTCGAGTTAAAAAAGAGGGCTTGGAAAGGACTTTGCTCTCCAAGCACCTGAAAATTCTTAAAACACCGACCGGCTTATCACCTCTCGTATAGAAATTGTTGATCTCTTCTTGGCTGACATCCGCCCCGGATTCAGCGACAAGCTCTTCAAAAGTTTCCTTACTGGTAGTACCTAATAAATGGCAATGCAATTCGAGCTTGGGGAAAGTTTTGAAAAAGTTAAGCCATTCTTCGGGAAGCTGCTTTGAGAAAGGAGAATCCGGAACAAAGCCGGGATTATCAGAACGCATATGGCCCCTCTTTTTTGGATTTGAGTCTCGTTAAATATACAACTGAATGCTTCCAAAGCTTATGGATAAGTATCAGTTCGTTACAAAGAATGAATTAATAAGGCAAAACCCTAGTTCTAAAAATCAAAAGTCTCTCATAAAGAAAGGGATCGTTAAAATTTGATCATATTTTAAAAACGAAATCACCGCATCCCACGGAGAGTTCAAATGGTCGACAGCATCCTTGCCGTTATCGTTCTCATCCTTGCAGGCTGGGCAATCGCAAAAAACTACGACGCTAAAGTTGTTTTGTTTATTGCAGCCCTTGTTCTTCTTTACTCGGGACTTCTTTTAGGACACAACGTTCTAGGAGCAAAAGCAAGTACCGGCTTATCTTGGGTGGACCCCTTCAAGGTTATTAAAGATCAGTTCGTGCGTCAGTACGGTAATGCGGGCTTAATCATCTTGACGCTCTTCGGGTTCGCGGCCTATATGTCGCATATAGGGGCAAACGATATGGTCATCAAGGTGCTGACCAAGCCTCTTTCCTATGTTCGCAAACCGATTATCCTGATCCCCATGGTTTTCTGGGTCGGAACCTGCCTTCAGATTATTATCCCTAGCGCCGCCTCTCTTGCGGTCATCTTAATGGCGACGCTGTTCCCGGTTCTTCGAGCTGCCGGAATGTCGACATTAACGGCTGCGGCACTGATTGCGACCACGGCAACCATTGTTCCGACCCCGCTGGGCGGTGACAATGTGGTCGCGGCCCGGGTTCTAGGCTTTGATAATGTCGTTGACTATGTCGCGTTTCATTTGGCCCCGATAACCATACCCGCTCTGTTTGTCATGGGTATTGTTCATTATTTTTGGCAGACTTATTTGGATAAGAAAGACGCAGGAATGTTAAAAGAGCTGGATAAAGAAGCTTTTATCGAAGCCGAACGCCCTGAGAAAAACACGCCGACTTGGTACTTTATTTTCCCGATCCTTCCCTTGGTTTTAGTGATTTTCTTCTGGGTGTTCTTTAGAAAAGCTAAAGTCGGTCTGGTTGAAATTACGTTGTTCTCACTGATATTGGCTTTTGCCTGCGAGTTGATCAGAAAACGCAATATCAAAGCCGGCATGAAAGATCTGGGTATCTTCTTCAAAGGAATGGGAGACGGCTTCTCGAAGGTAGTCGTCCTAATCGTTGCGGCTTCTTCCATGGTGTTCGGTCTTCGTGTCATGGGTTTGATCGATGCGATTTCGAATTCCATTTCCAATTTTGAAAATGCCAAAGTTGGCCTGATGCTGGCTTTCTCCGGTATTACGGGGTTGATCACATTTATCAGCGGCTCAGGCAATGCTGTGTTCTACAGTTTCATTGAGCTGATTCCTCAGATTGCGCAAAAAGCCGGTATTGACCCAATCATGGTTGCACTTCCGATGCAGTGCATGTCGAATTTGTTCCGCTCTATGTCTCCTGTCGCAGCGGTCATCATTATTGTTTCGGCTTCTGTGAAGGTAAATCCTCTGGTTCTCGTCAAGCGCACGTGGGTTCCTCTGATGAGCGGCGTTGTAGTGGTATTAGCGCTTTCATTCTTCAAGTACATGTGATAAAAAACGGTGCGTATAAGAAACTGTCTGCACTGACTTAAGTAAGGTTTGCAGAAATTGTCATTAGAAAAAGCGAAAAAGCATTTGGAGAAATTCGGCCTCTCGGATCGAATTCGAATTGCAAAGGAATCAACAGCAACTGTGGCGCTTGCAGCCAAAGCATTTGACTGTGAAGAAAAGAAGATTGCTAAGACTTTGTCGTTCATGCTTCCAAGCGGACCGATTCTAGTGTTAGCAGTCGGTGACGCGCGAATCGATAACGCGAAGTTCAAACATACTTTTGCAGCCAAAGCTAAAATGATCAAGCCGGAGGAATGTGAACAAATCATCGGACATGCGCCCGGAGGCGTATGTCCTTTCGGAATCAATGAAGATGTGAAGGTTTATTTGGACGAATCTCTTAAAAGTATGGATTCCGTACTTCCGGCATGCGGGACTTCCGATACCGGCATTGAACTGACGATTCCTGAATTGGAAAAATCTTCCTGCTGCACAGGCTGGGTCGATATAACTAAAACGCTTGATTAATTCAAAACTTCTCTCATCGGAGTTTGAAGCCACTGATCGTTCAGACCTTCTTTAACCCAGCGTCTCTCAGCTGTATCTCCCTGCAGCAGCGAGTTGCTCATGTCCATTGAGAATTCCTCAAAACATTCTTCAAGCGTCTTGCTGTGTGCGTCTGCAAGAAGTGCCCAGCTGCTGGTCGCATCTGAACCGATTTTAACGACATAATTGGTCTGAATCAGTCTGGAGAGCAGCGCATCGACAGCTTCCGGATAACTTCCAATCTTATCGGCAAGTTCGATGTTGGTCATTTGAGGATTGCCGGACTCCTTAGCTAACATAAGGATTCGAAGGAGGGCAACCGCTGAGAGCAGCTCGTCTCCGCTCTTATCGAAATCCTTATAGCGTTTGGCGCGCAGCATCGGCAGCGTTGCTGTAATAGCCGCACCGGCCAGAACAAACATCCAGTTTATGTACATCCATGTCAGCATAACCGGAATCGCGGCAAAGGCACCGTATATCGTCGTGTAGGAACCGCGCATGACATAGATGCCGAAGCCCCATCGGAAGACCGTAAAAACTAAGGCAATCAGAATCCCCCCGACGAGTGCGTCTCTCCAAAGAACCCGGCAGTTTGGAACGTATTTATATAGTGCAGCAAGGATAATAGATTGAAAAATTAATTGGCCGATCGGAATGAGCCACTGGGCGTAGACAGATAAGTGTCCCGACATCGCCATTCCGGTTAGGTAGGAAGAGGCTGCAAGACTGATGCCGATAGCAACGGGCCCAAGCGTGAGGAGAGCCCAGTACATCAGCACTCTCTGCCATAAACTTCTAAGTTTGAGAACTTCATAAGTCGAGTTTAAAGCTGAATCGATAGTTGCAATACAAAGCAGTGCGGATACCATCAAACCGATTAAACCGAAGGCAGTTAAACCGGCAGCTTGAGTGGCAAACTGCTTGATGTAGCCTAAGATCTGATCACTGTATTGTTCAGGCAGCAGGGTTGAAAAAATAAACTGCTCAAAGGCTTCGCGATAAGGAGCGAACAGCGGAAAGGCAGAAAAAGCCGCCATGATGACAGCTAAAGCAGGAACAATGGAAAGAAGAGTCGTTAGCGTCAGCGAGGATGCGACCTGTTTCAAAGAGGCTTTGTCGATACGTTCCATCACGAACATACCGAAATTCCACATTCTTTCTAAATTGGCATGTTTGGTGACAAACGCCGGGACTCTACGACTCATATTTTTCCTTTAGCACTCGACGACGCAGACGGCTAAGCCGCCGAGACTGGTTTCCTTATATTTATTTGCCATGTCCTTGCCGGTCTGCATCATGGTTTCGATTACCTGATCCAGACTGACATAATGGGAGCCGTCTCCCATCATGGCCAAACGGACGGAGTTGACCGCTTTGACAGCGGCAATACCGTTGCGTTCGATGCAAGGAATTTGTACCTGTCCTCTGACGGGATCACAGGTTAGGCCCAAATGGTGTTCCATACCGATTTCGGCGGCGTTTTCAATTTGTTCATTGGTCGCTCCGAGTGCTGCGGCTAATCCGGCCGCTGCCATAGAACAAGCCACGCCGACTTCGCCCTGACAGCCGACTTCTGCTCCGGAAATAGATGCGTTCTTTTTGTAGAGCGCACCGATGGCGCCGGCGACTAAAAGGAACGTGCGAATACCTTCTTTATTTGCCTGCGGGATGAACTGGCGATAATAGTTAATGACGGCGGGAATGACGCCGGCTGCTCCGTTCGTTGGAGCAGTAACAACTCGGCCGCCCGCTGCATTTTCTTCACTCACGGCAAAAGCGTAAGCATTGATCCAGTCAATCACTTGAAGGGGATCGTCAGCGACTTTCAACGGGCTGTTGAGGAGCTTTTCGTAAAGTTCGTTGGCACGGCGTTTTACCTTCAGAGGGCCGGGCAAACATCCTTTAGCGTTCAACCCGCGGTCGATACACATGCTCATTACAGACCAAATATGATCTAAGGTATCGTCGATCACTTCATGGCTGCGGATGACTTCTTCATTGGCCCGAATCACGGCTTCCATACTCAGTCCGTTTTTACGGCATTGTTTCATGAGTTCATTGGCCGTGGAGAAAGGATAGGGCAGTGCTTTTTTATCTTCTTCCGTCGCAGGGAGGGCGCGGGGCTCCTGTTTGAGCTTGGCTTCTTCTTCCGTTTCGATAAAGCCGCCTCCGACAGAATAATATTTTCGAGAAAAGAGCTCGCTGCCTTTGGCATCAAAGGCCGAAATGATCAGCGTGTTGGTATGGTAGGAATCCAGGACAGAAGGTTCAAAAGTGAGGTCTTTGCTGTAGGTGAAAGAAATCGGCTTGCAGCTGTCGAGAAGCAAACGATTTTTGTCTTTGATGTCTTTGATCCAGTCGGGAATTGAGTCAACGTCGATTACGGAAGGACTTTTACCCATTAAGCCAAGCAGAACTGCACTGTCAGTGGCGTGTCCGATACCTGTTGCAGCCAGCGACCCCATTAGTTTTACTTTGATTCCTTCAACTTCGGGGAAGAGATGCTGACTTCTCAGGAGGGAAATAAAGTTGCGCCCTGCACGCATCGGCCCCACGGTATGGGAAGATGAGGGACCGATACCGATACGGTACATGTCAAAAACAGAAATGTTCATATAGCCTTCGAGAGTATTTCTAAATATTGCACGATGGATAACCGAGCGGAATACAAAACTGCCTCAAATCGGTTATTCTTTTGGTGCATGCATTCTAAAGTTTTTAGCTCTCGGAAGGAACTGATTTTTCATGGAAATCAAAGCGTTGTTAGTAGCTTCTGTCTTAGCTGGTCAGTTCGGTTTGTGTTATGCCTCTTCGGACGGAGATCTCATTGAAGGCATTATTCCGGAGCCGGACAGTATTTCAGTGACGTCCGTGGTTATAGAGCCCTTCCATCCTGACTTTGAAAAGCACTCCGCCGGATTAACTGCCGGTAAGACTCCGGTTTGCCTGAAGATCACAAGAGTTCGAGAGGCCGACGGCTTGTCTTGGGTAACGCAGACAACCGTCAACCCCCTTTTCACAGAAGAGGCTTGCCGGAGAGCGTCAACAGAGACGCCTAGCGGCCGAGAGCATTTGTTCCATCAGGACTGATGAGTGCGATTAGTCGGAGTGCCGTGGGTTTCAGTGGTGAAAAACTGCAGCAAAAGCACTCCTAAGCCGAGCGCGACCACGCACACGGCAAAAGACGTCACTTGAATATTTCCTAAACTCACGATCGGAGAAACAATCCCTCCGAGCAAAAAACCGATACTTCCGATGATGGCCGAAGCCGCTCCGGCATATTTGCGCCCCAAATTCATGGCAGTGGCTGTAGCGCCGGTAAATATAAAGCCTAGGCAAAAAACCATTAGAAGAACGGAGCCTTCATAGGTGTAAAGATCTTTGGTCGTTAATCCGAAGACTAAACCTAAAACTGCGGCAATCAAACTTCCCGCCGTTCCGAAGTACGTGGCTTTAGCCGTTGTGGAAAAACGGACGGCAAGAAAAGCGCCGGCACCGATGGCAATGGCATTGAGGGCGAAGAGAAGCGAAAAATGGAACTGGGAGAGTCCGAATTCGTTCTGCAAAATAAAAGGCGTAGAGGAGATATAGGCGAAAAGGGCTCCCATACTTAATCCGAACACAGTTGTGAAAGCGGCAAAATTCGGTACTTTGCACACCAAAATAAAACCTTCAAACGAACGAAGGAAAGAGCCTTGTTCACGAGCATCTTTAGGAAGCGTTTCTTTAACCGGAATCACCATTGCTGTAATGACAACACCGATTCCTAAAAGTATGTAAAAAATACCACGCCATCCAATAAGATTTGCTACGGATCCTCCTATCACAGGGGCAGCTACCGGTGCGATTCCGTTTACTGCACCGACAATGGCAATGATCTTGGCAAGTTCTTTACCTGAATATAAATCCGTTGGGGCAGAGCGCGAGTAAACAATAGCGCCGGCGCCCCCTAAACCTTGAAGAAGACGCGCGATGTTGAAAGTATCGATGTTTTGGGATAAGCAGCAAAAAAGGGTGCTGACGATGTAAAGGAGAAGGGAAAAATATAAGACCGGTTTGCGGCCGTATTTATCGCTTAAGGGGCCGAATATAACTTGACCGAAAGCGAGTCCGACCATGCAGAAGGTCAGACCTAATTGGACCGAAGAAACCGAAGCAGAGAATACTTTTGTCATTTCCGGCATTGCCGGAAGGTACATATCTATGACAAACGGACCGAAGGCCGAGAGCATTCCTAAGACAATAATTAGGTAAACAGAATACATGCAAATTTTCAATGAAAGTCAGGCTGAAAGTTTAAGAGCTTTAGCTCTCTACTTGCCTTTTTCTCTTTCAACTCGAGCTCAAAGGTAAAAATATTTCTCTTTACTTGAAGATAAAAATGTGAGCAATTCATGAGTGAATTCGATTGATTGGTAGTCTTTTTTACATAGCTCAAACGAAAGTTGATAAATAAGTCGAGAATGTATATACAGAAACACCTCGCGATTTGCGAGGTGCTTCGAGAGATCAAAGAAGTCCTTAGACGATGGTCAGGGCCAAAACGACGACACCGACAATCAAAGGAATCGCCGTGCGTTTTACCAATTGGATCGGGGGTACCATAGCCAAACCGGAAAGCACAATGACAACACCGGCAATGGGGGACATCGTACGGCCCATCTGGCCTGAGATAAGGGCCATTGCGCCGAGGTTTGGAATCGGCATACCAAAAGAGGCGGCATGCGGGGTGACTGCTTCATTGAAGGCAAAAGTTGCTGCATCGCCGGAACCGGTAATGGCTGCCATGATGAACGGACCGAAAGACCCGCCCCAGCGGGCGATCTCGTTGGAGCTCTTTAAAACTTCGACGAAGGCATCGATTAACCCGGTGGCTTTTAAACCTGCGGCAAAAACACCGGCTGTGATGATGATACCCATGACGGAGCCGTAGCCTTCGCCCATACCTTTGAAGAAGTCCTTGGTGAACTGCTGAGGATTCACCCAAGAAACAATCAATGCGAAAATGGCACCGATGACCATGGCCTGGGCCACGCCCATCTTTATGACCGGAACGTAAGAGTTACCGAGCAGAAGAATGACGAGAGGGACCAAAGGTGCAATGGCTTTGAGCGGATTGATGCGTTCAATGCCGCCGCTGTGGTCTGCTGAGGTGTAGTAGTCTTCAAGTTCTTTAGCAGTTGGTTTGTTGTCTCTGAGAATCAGACAGACGATTGTCAGGCCGACAGCCCCGATTAAGACCATTGCTATGGAGTAGGGTGTGTGCAGGCTGATGAGGTCCATCATGTCCATATTGGCAATTTTGGCAACAACACTGTTGTGGCTTGTTCCCGGAGAAATGTTGGAGCCGAAAGTGCCCATCAGGACAGCGGCGCCGGCAGCGGCCGGACGGATGCCTGCGCGGATCATCACTGGGATGAAGGTTGCACCCACGGCAGCGGCACAGCCGGATGCAGACGGAATGGCAACGTTGATGAAGCTTGTGATGATGGTGGTGGCGGGGATTAGAAGAATGCCCAGTTTATTGAGGGGGGCGGCTAAGAATTTGACTAAATTTTTATCGCATCCTGTGGTCGTTACTACATAGGCAAAACCCATGGACGAGCAGATCGCCATGATGAGCGAAGCGTTTGCCATGCTTTTAGCAAATTGATCAAGCGCTGCCATCGGTTTCATGGCAATGCAGCAGAGGAAAAGGCCGGCGGTAAACAGCACCAAGCGTGTTTCATAACGCTTAATCAGGCAGTAAACCGTGACCAGGATTACGGCAATCGCAATCCAGGCGGTTAGAGTCATAAAAATACCTTTTGAGATAAATAAAGAAGGCCGCAAGGCCGCTTAAGGTCGTCATTATAAGTGTTACTGCTTACTCGTTGTTACTTAATACTTTCGGAGGCGCATTGCTGCTGACGAATTTTCTGTCTGACAGGCAAAACCGCTCAGAAAAAGATTGGTTTATTCTGTTCCTTTTTGAATAAACACTAAAAATAAAATGAACGATTGGCTGACTAGAGTCTCTGCCGCCAGCGGTATCCCTTCCGAAATTTTTATCCTTGGCTTCATGGCATTTTTTCTGCTGATTTTCTTAGCGATTGGCATTATTTACTGTCTGATCAGATTAAGAAGCATCAGTGCCAATACGCTTCAGACGATTGCACAAGCTCGTATGGCTTGGCGCGAAGATTTAGGTGCCGCGGTGACTCAGAGTAAAGATCTGATTGCTGATCGGATGAAGCCGAATTTCATCGAGACGGAACGCACGCTGGAACGCTCCTTTCAGGAGGTTTCGGCCGGAATCCGAAGCGAAACCTTTGCAAGTCTCAAAGCTGTGCAGGACACGCTTAACCAGTCTCTGACCCGCAATGATGAACAGATCAGTTCCGTGAACAAGCGATTTGAGGAGCTTTCCAAAAACATTCGAGAAGAGATCGCTGAAAGCGGGAAAGTGGTTCAAAGCACATTGAATCAATCTCTGATTCGTAATGACGAGCAGATTAAGAGTCTCAATGGGCGTTTTGAAGAACTCTCTAAGACACTTCGCGGAGAAATTTTTGCAAATTTGAAAGCTGTTCAAGATACGCTGAATCAGTCGCTCACCCGTAATGACGAACAGATTCGCGGCGTAAACCAGCGCTTCGAGACGCTGTCTTCGACGTTAAATACTTCGCTTAATGAACTGCGCAAACAGATCGATGACGATTTGAAGGCACTCAATAAAGATAATGAGGCTAAGTTAGAGAAGATTCGAGAGACCGTGGAGGAAAAGCTTCAAAACACGCTGACAAGCAAAGTCGGAGAAAGCTTCTCGCAGGTGACGCAGCAGTTAAACCGTGTTTATGAAGGCTTAGGTCAAATGAAAGAGCTCGCCGAAGAAGTCGGCGGCCTTAAGCGCGTCTTCGTCAACGTCAAGAGCAGAGGCATGCTCGGTGAAGTCCAACTTGAAGCGCTGCTGAAAGAATATTTCACGGAAAGCCAGTACGTTAAAAATGTTCATCCGGTTCCGTCAAAGCCGAAGATGGTGGTTGAATTCGCCGTCAAACTTCCGGGCCTAAACGGAAGAACCTGCTTGCTGCCGATTGATGCGAAGTTCCCGGTTGAGGACTATCAGAGACTATTGCAAGCGGCAGACGAAGGCGACCGAGAAGGTGTTGCTGAAGCTCGTTCAAAATTAAGAACGCGTTTTAGAAACGAAGGGAAATCCATTGCCGAGTACATCAATGTGCCGGAGACCACAGATTTTGCCATTATGTTTATTCCGTCCGAAGGTCTTTATGCAGAGGCTTTGGCGCTCGAAGGTTTAACCAACGAGCTCTTCACTTCTTACCGTGTTTACATCATGGGTCCGTCAACGCTGGCGAGTGCTCTTTGCGCTTACCGAGCCGGCTTCCAGACGCTTGCTATTGAAAAGAAGAGCTCTGAAATCAGAAAGATCTTGTCTTCTGTGCAGACAGAGTTTGCAAAGTACGGCGAAGTCCTCAACAAACTTAAGTCCCAGGTTGAAACGGTGGCTAAAACCGTGGATATCGTCCAAACCAAAACGAGAAAAATGAATCTTCAGCTGGAAGTTGCTTCCGAGAGCGATAAGGAAGAGGATCAGCCGATGTCGCTGCCGTCTCCGGTTTCTAATCAGAGCTCACTCACATCAGAGCAGTAGAAAGCTAACTGAAAAGCCCGAATTGCATTCGGGCGCTAGAAATGAAAAGGGCCGGAAAATTTCCGGCTCAACTTCTTTAGAAAACCTCTTAGGCCTTCATTGTCTTTTCAGCGACAAAGGCAGCCAGTTCGCGTGCAGCGTCTCTGGCTCTTTCAGGCGCTGCGTCAAAGATCTCAGCCATCAGACGTTCGCTGACGTACTCAGGATTGAAATCCAGATGCAGGTCATTGCCGTGCATTTCACATTTTGTGAAGGCACCGTCCGGGGAGCACTGAGAGGCAATTTCAGCGACTTTGCCTTTAGCAAGCATTGCAATCACAGGATTCTTGAAAGATAACTCAACGTGGTTGGCAGAGATATTCTTTAAGTTCAAGAAATCACGTGCTTTGTAGAGCTGTTCAATAGGGAGGGCCATTTTCTTCCTTTCTAAAAATTTTCGGATATTTTAGTTCATCAGTCCGGAGATAAGGACTGCCAGGACAAGAGCTGGGCACAGAATGCCGATGCAGACTCTGAGCACTTTTTTCCAGCCCGGATAGTTCTGAAGAGACGTCCAATGGGTATGAACCTTGTCCCATGCGAACCAAGCCGCCAGAAGGCAGGCAATAATGCCTCCGATCGGAAGCCCGAGGTTAGAGACAAAGAAATCAGCTAAATCGAATGCGGTCTTGCCGAAAATCTTGTAGTCAGCAAGAAGGCCGAAAGACAGAGCGCACGGGATGCTAAGGATCAGCATAAAGAGCAGGCAGACGGTCACGGCAGTTGCACGTTTCATATTCAGTTCCTGGACCATCCATGTAATGTCAATTTCGAGCATCGATACGGCTGAAGTTAAAGCAGCAATGATCAGACAGAAGAAAAAGACAATAGAGAACAGGTACCCGAAAGGCAGCTTGGCAAAGATCACCGGCATCGTAATGAATGTCAGGCCGGGGCCCGCGGCCGGATCCATACCGAACGCGAAGTTTGCCGGCAGAATCATTAAACCTGCCATCAAAGAGATGAGGAGAGAAAGAACAACGATCCAGAAAGTGGAGCTGACAAGTTCTGTCTTGTCGTCGATATAGGCGCCGTATGTAATCATGCAGCCGGCACCGACCGAGAACGAGAAGAAGACCAGACCCATGGAATCGAGAAGCGTCTTCCAGCTGAATTTGGAAAAATCCGGCAGGAAGAGATATTCCACGCCTTTCATGGCACCGGGCTGCATCAGACCTGTGATGATCAGAATGATCATGAAGATAAACAGCATCGGCATGAGGATCTTGGAACACAATTCGATGCCGCCTCGAATGCCGAAGGCAACCACAAATCCGACTAAGGCAAGAAAGCCGACCTGCGCGGAAATGGCGACCCAAGGAGATGAGGACAGGCTTCCGAAAAGCGCACCGAGCGTTTCCGGATCGGCGGAGGGGAACCCAATGATGGCTTCAAAGAAGTACAGAAGGCACCAGCCGCCGACAACCGAATAGAACGAAAGCACCACAAAACCGATGATGATGCCGAGATAACCCAAGACCGACCAGAAGGGTCCGCCTAAGTTTCGGTAAGCCGTGACGATTCCACCTTTACCGGCTTTACCCAAGGTAATTTCCGTGAGCAAAAGGCCGAAGGCCAAGGTAAAGGAAAAAATAATGTAGGGGAGCAGGAAGGCTGCTCCGCCTTCGGCGCCGGCCATGTATGGGAACTTCCAAATTGCGCCCAGACCGATGGCTGCGCCGACACTGGCTAAGACAAACCCAACTTTGCCGGTAAATGTTTTTTCTTGTTGTTTTGATGCTTGGGACATCTGAGAATACTTCCTCGGTTTTAGATCAGATTAAAGATTGCAACCACAACGATGAAGCAGGGTGCAACGAAGGCCAGCATAAAGCGGAAGAACTTCATGAAGCCATCGGAATGCTTAACGCTGGAGTTGATTTCATATTTGGTGCGGTCAAAGAAGAACCAGCCTGTCATTGCAACGACGAAGAGGGCGCTCAGCGGCATCAGGATGTTGCAGCAGAGGAAGTCCATCGCATCAAAAATGTTCTTGTCCATGATCTTGTAATCAGCCCACGGACCCATCGAGAGAGCTGAGGGAATAGAGCAGATGGAAAGAACGATGAACAAAAGCACGGAAGCTGTTTTGCGGGAGAAATGGAATTCGTCCATTAAGTAGGCCAGCGGAACTTCGAACAAAGAGATCATGGAAGTCAGGGCGGCAACCAGCAGACAGCCGTAGAAGCAGACGGCAAATACGTCGCCTAACGGAATGTGCGAGAACACGGCCGGCATCGTGATGAATGTCAGACCTGGGCCTGCAGACGGGTTAAGGCCGAAGGCGATAACCGGGGGAATAACCATTAGACCGGCGAGAATGCAGGAAATAAAGGCTAAAACAGAAACCCAAAGAGCAGTGGTGGTCAGATTTTCTTTATGAGAAATGTAAGAACCATATGTGACCATAATGCCCATGCCGACGGAGAGCGAGAAGAATGTGAAGCCCATGGCGTTGAGCAGAGAGTTTGCTGTGACCTGATCCCATTTCGGAGAGAAAAGGAACTTAAGGCCTTCCCAGGCGCCCGGCAACGTCAGTCCGCGGATAATCAGGACGATCATCAGCACGAAAAGCAGCGGCATAAGCACTTTGGATATACGTTCGATACCTTTGTTCACGCCGAAGATCAGGACGCCGGCAGTGATCGCCAGGAAAAGGGTTTGATAAAGAATGGCAGAAACCGGAGTGCTGACGGTTTTAAGGAAGGTCTTTTCCAACATCGCTAGGTCAGACGAAGCCGCATTTCCCATGATGGCCTCGAACAAATAAGTGAGGCACCATCCGCCTACCGTGCTGTAGTAGGTCATGATGAGGAAAGCACAAAGCACTCCAACGAACCCCAAAGGAGCCCAGAACTTACCTCCGATACGTCGGAAGCTCGTGACGGAACTGCCGCGTCCGGCTCGGCCGATGATGATCTCAGCAAGAATCAAGGTAACGCCGAAAAACAACACCATCAGGATGAACGGAATAATAAAAGCAGAACCGCCGTTGGCACCGGCCATGTACGGAAATTTCCAAATGGCTCCGAGACCGACGGCAGAACCGGTTGCAGCCAGGATCATGCCGGTCTTGGAACTCCAGTTGGAGCGTGCATCAGACATTGAAGACTCCCTTCTAAAAAGCGACACAAAAAATGACTATTTATAAATTGATTGAAGTAATTGTATATGCCGCTTTTGGGTTCTTTAACGTGATTCAGTAGGAAATCATCGCTTGAGGTCCCAAATTTCTGACAAATTTTTCCTTTTTTTGCATCTTTGGACCAATGACCTGAACTGATTTTGGTTGACTCTGTTTTTGCTTAAAACTAATCGTAAGTTGACTCTTTGTTCTTAGAACTAAATGCAGTTGACCTTTAAGATTTTAA